>JAYELX010000396.1:0-2302 GCA_034717875.1 Chloroflexota bacterium
TAAGCCCTGCAGCCAAACCTGATTGATTCTTTTAGTGACATCCTGAAGTGTAATCCGTTTCCCAATCACAAACACGGAATCGCGATAGGATACCAAAGAGCCTGTCAGGGAAACCAAGGGATTATTCGCGAAGGCCACATAGTCTCGGCGAAATATGCGTGCCGCTCCCTTGCCGAGAATGACGGGGTGATGTTCTCCAAAAATAAGCCTGCCAGTGCGCACCCACGCCTGGATGCTGTTTTTCCCAAAACTGACCTCTAGTTCAGGAGGAATGGTTTTCTTTTTATCTGTGTCGAGCGAGCCACTCAGCCATACGTTATTGTTTGACATGGTTTCTGTCCTGGTCATACTTATGTATTTTCTTGCTTAGATAAAATTAGCTTGCAGATCGCTGGGCATGTTATTTGTTGCTCGATACCCGAGTGTATGCGCATAGCCTACTCGTTACCCATCAACTCAACCCCAAGGGCGTCCAGTTGCCCCCCAATCTTATCCTGAAGAGATAGATCAACTTCAGTACCTTCAAGAGTTTCAAAATGTACCTGGGCCATCTCACTGCGGATGGCGTTTTCCACCAAACGGCGCAGGGAAGGTAATAGTGTTTCAAGAAACGTCTCAACGTCGATGGGAGAATCAGCTTGGGCGTTTTTATGGGAATGGTCTAGGCCTCGGCGCAGGGCGGCTTTCACGGCCAAGCTTTTGGCGCCATGTTCATCAGAAATAGTATCAAGCCATTGCAATAAGTCTTTATCCCGATCATCATATAGCCGGAGCACGATCTTTGCTTTTGCACTCATATTTCCTCTCGTGGTTTACTGTGACCAAATGGATACGGTTGGCTACATCTATGCCCAACTCAGAGTTGTACAACCTTGAACCCGCCAAAGCCAGGATCAAGGCCAATGACAGTTTCAATATTGAAGACACGGCGGCCATAGCGAGCTAACCCCAAAGCGTTGGCATTCACGGGGTCAGGCAGCATATACCCCAGCGGATATTGTTCGATAAGAATGTTTTTCAAGGCAGCAGCCCCTCCACCGGTGAAAATGACGTGCTCGAACTGGCGTCCGTTGCCCCAGTGTTCATCCAGAAAAGTATTGATACCAGCCCCCGCCGCCTTTTTGGCAGCAGTGATCAGCTCTATCAGGTCGACTTTGCCACCCGCAATGCTGATGATCGCATCTCCAGCGCGAATGAGCGCATCGGCTTCTTGCAGCGAGTATTTGACTTTGTATTGGGCCTCCAAAGATCGCAGCAATAGCTCAACCGCGCGGCGCATCCCGGCAGTATCTCCACCGGTAAAGCGTCGCAGTATCTTTCCGCCCTGGAGTGTGAATACGTCCAGCGTGTTGAAACCTACATCGCAAATGGCCACGGTGGCTTCAAAATCGTCCTCGGTCTTGGTCCAATCGCCCTGATCGTTCAATCCCCAGGCAAAGAAAGTGCCTGCCGGTTGAGGCATGGTAGCAACTCGCTTGACGTGCAAGTGGGTTTGAGTGCCATCGACTGTGAATGTATGTTTACCTTCGAGCCAAATGCGCAGGCTTCGCTTTGTTTTCTGGGCCAGATCGTCATCTTCCAGCACCTCGACTGGCAACCCCGCCATGATCGAGACGGTATGCTCCCCGCCGCCTAACAGCAAGCCCAGCGACGCGTAGGTCAAAGCGCGCATACCCAACCCGTCTGAGAAACGCTGAAAGTTGAGACTTTCAAGCGGTCGAGTGAATTGGGCTACGTTTTCTCCAACCAAATAGCTCGATGTTTGCCCCCATACAACCTTGTGAGGGATTTCGGTGCGATGGCCTTTGCTGAAATCTCCCAGGGTGAGACCACCCAGGTCGGTTGAGCCAACACCTACAGTAGATGGTACGTGTATTTTCTTCATTGAAATTACTCCTTTTTACGTTTCGGTTACTTTTGCACTGACAGCCACGTGCCGGGTAAGCACCATTTTATCCACCACCACCCTGAGGCCTAACTCCTGTTCAATCGCTTGGGCAGCATTGGCCCAATCTCCGGGTAAGGCTATGAGCGTGGGAACTTGGCCATACTTTTTGTGATAGTAGCGACCGGCATTTTTTGCCGCTTGCAGCGGGGTGGCTTTTTTATCATCTTCGAACCAAAGCATGCGAGTGCTAGATTTCATGACTATCCTTTCTCATTCGATGGTTTGAGCGGTTTGACGCGGTTTGACCGGTTTGACGCGGTTTGACCGGTTTGACGGTTTGACAATTTTGCAGCTAACGTATCGGTGATGTAGCGAGCGTTATCTCGCTTTGGATCTTTCCTGAGCCACCCTTTC
>JAYELX010000397.1:0-2301 GCA_034717875.1 Chloroflexota bacterium
AAGATTTTGTTCAAATTGTTGGCGACAAAATGATATGTTCTGAATATGCGTTGCCGGGCTCCCCTGAATTAGCTCGCAACGTAGTCAAAGGTTTGGGCAGCCGGAATGGCGTTCTCTTACCAAACCATGGAACCCTGGTGGTTGGTACAGATATGCCCGCTGCGCTAACCATTTGTCATGTTGTGGAAAAAACAGCCCATATTTATATTATGGCAACAAGCATTGGCAGCCCCAATCTGATTTCCATTGAAGACATCAAAGCCATGCAAAATTATGCTCAAAATAAATATGGGCAAAAATAACCCCGCCATCATCAACCAGCCGAACCAATCCCCCCAGTGGGTGTGGAGTGTTTCATCGGGAGCCGTGAATGTTTCCCCAACAATCAACGCCCACACACTTACCTATACCGGGGACGCCCGCCGAATGAATTCGGCGTCTGCTACCCCAAACCCGTTGAAACGGGTTGCAACTGCCTCCTCAGTGCGTTTCAACGCACTTCCAGTATCAGACACCGATTTCAATCGGTGAACTTTGAGACGCAACACACTACTAACTTATGCTATTGCACAACACATCATGATTCGACAACTAGCTCTCGGTGATTCCTACACCGCCGGCACGGGCGTAACCGCCGCGGAAAGCTGGCCGGCTCAATTAGCAAAATTGCTTCGGGAGCAAGGTTTATCCGTTGCTGAACCTGCCCTGCTGGCACAAAATGGTTGCACCAGCAACATTCTACATGCTACCTTGCAGCGCGCACTCGCTCGGACAGATTTTCAGCATCCCTTCGATTTCATTACCGTGTTGATCGGAACCAATGATCAATATGATGGCTGCAGCCTTACTGAATATGGACACAATTTCCGCGGCCTGCTCGAACGTGCCATCGGGATTGTCGATTCTGACCCTGCCCGGGTGATCGTCCTTTCGCTCCCGGACTGGAGCGTTACCCCCTTCGCAACAGGACGCGACCGTGATAATATCGCCGCGCAGATAAAGCATTTCAACACCGTCAACCGCCGAGAAAGTGAGCGCGCAGGTGCGCGTTATCTAAATATCACCCCCATATCCCGCCGGGCGGCTAACGACGTTTCGCTGCTCGCCGAAGACAACCTGCATCCATCCGCAAAAATGTACACAGCTTGGGCGCGCTTGCTGCTCCCTGTGGTACTCGATATACTCTAATCAAGTAATTATCCAATCCCCTTGCCATCACCCCAGCCCTCACCCTAGCCCTCTCCCAAAGGGAGAGGGAACAATTACCTAATCAAATGAAAATACATGCATTATTTGGACTATTGCTTCTTTTGGTCTTGCTTGTCTCCGCATTCCCAGCAATAGCCGCGCCACCGCTGCAACCGACCACCTTCCCAACGCCCACCCCTGGCCCGGATGGGCGCATTATTTATACAGTCCAGCAAGGCGATTCGCTGTGGCGCATAGCGGCTGTAACCGATATGTCAATCGACAAATTGCGTGCCCTCAACAACCTGACCGCTGACGACACAATTGCTCCCGGAGACGAGATTTTCCTCGGTCTGGGCGGACCTTCTGCACCCGAGCCAGCGGCACAACCAAGCGTGACTCCGACTCCCGTCGGGCCAACGCCCACTCCGGAAATTGGGTACGGCACTATTTGCGTTATCGTGTACGAGGATGTCAATGGGGACGCTGTTCGTCAAGAGGAGGAAGCTTCCCTCCCCAAGGGAGCAATCAGCATCACCAACGCGGATGGTTCGGTCTCGATAACCACAGACACCCTGGGCGGATACGAGCATTTTTGCACTGACGAAGCGGGAGAAATTCTCGAAGAGGGGCAATACAATGTCTCTGTGGCTATTCCCGAGGGCTATAACCCAACCATGGAATTGAGCGCGTCTGTAGTTTTAGACGCCGGTAAAAGAGCCTACCTGGACTTTGGCGCTCAACCAAATTCCAATACCATCGCCAATGCGCCCGCTCCGTTGGGGACAGGAAAATCCCCCCTGCTGGGCATCGCCGGGGGGATAATCTTGCTGACTGGAATTGGGGTGGGGGTTTATATGGCTTTGGTAAAACAAAAGTAGGGGGTGGGTGAGGTAGGGAATCCACTTCGGGGACGCAAAGCGAGAATCCCACCCTACTCCTACAAACGGAACGGCGTTTCCCCCTCCCTCTCTGTGGGCGGAGTGGGTGGGGGCCCGGGGGGGGGTGAGGTAGGGAATCCCCTTCAGGGACGCAAAACGAGAATCCCGCCCCAATCTTACGAACGGAACGGCGTTTCCCCCTCCCTCTCTGTGGGCGGAGAGGGAGGGGGCC
>JAYELX010000398.1:0-2289 GCA_034717875.1 Chloroflexota bacterium
GGTTGGCGCGTAGATCGCAAAGACACCTTTTTGACGCGTACTTTACCTTCGAGAATTGCAAACAAGTTGATTTCGTGGGTGACTCAAGTACATTTGCATGACTACGGCTGCACGTTGAAAGTCTATCGGCGCGATTTCATCACTGGATTCCGCTTGTACGGGGAGATGCACCGCTTTATCCCCGCTTATGCTGGCTACGTGGGCGCAAAAGTTGTCGAAGTTCCGGTTCATCATCGCGAGCGCAAATATGGGCAAACCAAATACGGTTTGGAGCGCATCACCAAAGTGATTTTAGATTTATTCACAGTCAAATTTTTAATCAGCTACGGGCGTAAACCAATTTATCTTTTCGGGGGAGCCGGCATGGGCTTGACAGGGATTGGTGCTTTGATGCTGGTTTTCATTGTAGCGCGCCGCCTTATAACGAAAATTTCGGTATTTGATTCGGGCTTTTTCCCGGTCGCCCTGATGTTTATGATTTTCGGTTTCCAGTCTATTTTGATGGGATTGATTGCCGAGTTGCAGGTGCGAACATATTATGAAGCCCAATCAAAGCCCATTTACACCGTTCGGGAAGTTATCAATGGGCTTCCTGACGAACAAAAGTGACAATCACCTCCAAAGATGTCTTACTATAGAAAACACGTTGGCTAGCGAGACGATTCAGAGTGTGTGTCGATTTTACAAGTGACAGTCACCTTGCGTAAGATTTTTATCACTACCCCAAATTCCATATTCTTACCCGCATGAATGATCTCTCGAAAGTCTCCCGAAGAAAAAAATACCTGCGCTGGGGAGGCTTTGTACTTGCTGTAATTCTGTTAGTTTATTTACTCAGCCGGCAAGGGTGGGGGGAGATATTGGCTGCGGTTCGACAAATCCCGTTGTGGCGACTTGGTTGTGCTTTGGTTTTAACATTGATTTCGCGATTAGCCGTGGCCGGGCGTTGGCACGCGTTGATGAAAGCAACCAAAATGGATATTTCCTACTCTCAGACCGCACGCTTGACCTTCGCGGGGTTATTCGCATCGAATTTTCTCCCCACCACGGTGGGCGGGGACGTTGTGCGCCTGGCCGGAACTGTGCAGCTTGGGTTGGATGGGGCCATCAGTGCGGCATCCCTGATTGTGGATCGTCTGGTCGGCCTCTTCGGGATGCTCCTAGCCGTCCCACTCGGAGCGCGCCCGCTGTGGGCATGGCTGATCACCGAGCAGGGTTGGAGAGACTCATTTGCAACACAAGCCATGATTTTGGCACAAGTGGGGGACGGGAAACTATGGAGCAAAGTCCGGGGATTGTTCGACAAAATCATAAACGCGTTTTCATTATGGAAAGAACACCCGCGATCATTGCTGATGTCGCTTGCGATGACGTGGGTACACATGTTATGCTTGTTTGGCATGATTGCATTGCTGCTGAATGGGCTGGGTGAATCAATATCCATTTGGCTCATCGGCGGTTTGTGGAGCTTTGTTTATCTTATCACCCTGGTTCCAATTTCGATCAATGGCTACGGCGTTCAAGAAGTTGCCATGACTCTGATTTTTACCAATGTGGGTGGTATCACTATGAAGAGCGGTTTGACGCTCGCACTTCTGGTGCGCACATTACAAATGTTAGCCAGCCTGCCAGGCGCAGCATCCCTCCCCTCGATCTTGGCAGGGCTTCAGAAAAGCAACTCGGATTGCTAACCCGTAACTCGGATTGCTAATCCGAGAAGTAACCCGGATTGCCAATCCGGGGACGCAACCTGGCCTATAAAACGTAAATCGGATTGCGACATGGTTCAGGAAGGATGTTTTTACGCTGAAATCATCTTTAGAAATTGCGCAAGCCGCCTGCTAATGAATTGCAGGCTAGTAGCTTAAGTCGGATGAATCCGACTCGTGTGGCAGTCGATTTCATCGAAGGCGTGCAATTTGCTACACGGTGTTGCCAGGCACACCCATGCTCTACGCGCCTTGCTTTGCATGCCTCCGGCACGGCGTGGTGTGCCTCCGACACGGCATAGATTTCAATCCTTGTCAGAGTTGGCATGTGGCAAAATGGCTTATTTGCGCAAACACAGAAAACAGAAATTTGTAAAACAGTGTTTTTAATCAAATAAACCCTGCCTGGATTCACAATGAACAACAAACTTGACCAAATAACACAAAAATCGACCCCCGTCCATCTATTACGCTGGGCTTTAGCCGTATTCTTTGTCTTGCTGGTTGGATCAGCTTACCAGATCGCCCAGCAGGTGCTTGCCGTGGGCGTGACCTTCACCCCGCGGGCCGAACGTTGGCT
>JAYELX010000399.1:0-2289 GCA_034717875.1 Chloroflexota bacterium
TGCATCTCAAAACGATCTCCCAGCACAAGCAAGATATCTGGTCGGGAACGGGCATACGTCTGAGCAAAACCGATTGTCCCCAAACCCATCGACTTGCTAATTCCCTCTGGCGTATCTGAAGAGAGCAGCATTTCCACCCGCTCGTTGATCTCGAAGCCATCTTTCTCTATTTCCTTGACAGTATAACCGAATTCGGGTGAAAGATGCATGCCGGCAACAATAAGCTGTAATTCTAACTCTGCATCAGCCTTGATTCTTTTTATTAATGGCAAGTAAACGCCATAGTCTGAACGCGCAACGGTTACAACACCTATCGTTCTCATCTAAATATATCCATTGTCAGTACCGTTCCGGTAGAAACATCCTTGTGAAGAGTGCGGCTTAATATAAAAGATTTCATTGACGGCGGCAAGCCTGTGCCCGGACGCTTGATAGCAATGTGTTCCGTGGTTAATTTTGTGCTTGCTGGACTATCAATAGCGGCAACCAGGCTCCTGCGAGCAAATTTCAACACATCAAATTCGCCAGGTGCTGGCTGCTTGCGCCCATGCCCCAAGGCGGATTCCACCGTGCGGATGCCGCTCACCAACGCTTTCAGTTCACCGGGATTGAGTGAGGCTTGCTGATCCGGGCCGGGCAGGTTGCGGTTGAGGGTGAAGTGCTTTTCGAGCACACAGGCCCCCAAAGCGACCGCGGCGAGTGACACCTCGATTCCCATCGTGTGGTCAGAATATCCCACTGGCAGATCAAATGCTGTTGCCATCGCCTGCATCGCTCGCAAATTAACGTCTGATGCGGAAGCGGGATAATTAGAGACACAATGAAGCAATATCAGTTGTTGATTACCAGCAGATTTAATCACTCGGGCAGCCTCATCCACCTCGCTCAAATAAGACATGCCTGTCGATAGGATAATGGGCTTGTGCTTACGAGCAATATGCCTCAAAAGCGGCCAATTTGTGATTTCAGCAGACCCAATTTTGAAAGCTGGCACTTCCAACTCAGCTAAGAAATCCACACTTTCATCATCGAAAGGCGTGGAGAGAAAAAGCCCCCCTCGCTCTTGACAGTATGTTTGAAGCTCTCGATGTTCATTAGCCGACAATTCTAAACGCTGCAGCATCTCCAATTGAGTTTCATCTTCATTGGTTGTTTTCAGTTGATACTCCGCTTTGGGAGCTGTTGCGCTGACCACTTGTTCGGCCTTGAAAGTTTGAAACTTAACCGCGTCAACCCCGGCATCGAGGGCAGCATCAATCAGTTGCTTGGCAATTTGGACATCACCATTATGATTTATTCCAGCTTCAGCTATGATGAAACAAGGGAAATCAGGCCCAATGTTTTTATCTTCAATTCGGATTATTGTTTCCATCATTCTTCCGATTTAGCAGGATTAAGTCAGCTAAATATATGTCCCACGGTGAATCTACATCTAATGATCGTTCAATGGGCATCACGTACGCATACGTTCGTCCAGTGTACCATGTTTTTCTCTCAAGCAAAATCTCACGCCGGGCAAGATAAACGGCACCATTCAGTGCATAGGCATTAGGCAGGTCTTGGCGCCGCGTGATTGGCTCATCGAGTGAGATAAAATCTCGCAATATCCCTTCATCATTTATTTGCTTCATCCAATAAGGATGGTGATTTACGGGCGCAACGCTGACCACCGCGTCTGCATCCATCCGTTCAGCCAACTGGATCGAAGCATCAATATCTACAGAAGAACGAAGTGGAGAGGTTGGTTGCAGCGCAATCACATAATCGGGGAGATAATTTTCTGCATTTTCTAGCCACCGAATCGCATGAAGAATGGGCAGAATGCCGGGGGTGCTGTCCTCAGCCAATTCAGCAGGGCGCATGAAGGGAATATCTGCACCATATTCTTGAGCAACATCTGCGATCTTTGAGCTGTCTGTTGATACAATGATGCGGTCAACAGACTCAGCGGCTTGCGCCTCGGTGATAGTCCATGCCAGTAATGGCCTGCCAGCTACAGGCCTGATATTTTTATTTGGGATGCTTTTTGATGCTCCCCTGGCGGGGATGATAGCAAGTGTTTTAATCATAATTTTCAATCATTTGACAAAGTATATCTACAACCCGCTGCGTGCATTGTCCGTCCAACACCACCCACTGAGGGCCACTCTGAGATTGAGCATCGGCCAAGCGGTGATAGTACTCATTATCGAAAACTAATCGCTCGATGGCAGGGGCAAGGTCTTCTCGCTGGCGCAAGACGATCACGCCAGGTTCCGAATCATAAAAAGTATAATTCAGGTTGTAGAA
>JAYELX010000400.1:0-2283 GCA_034717875.1 Chloroflexota bacterium
GGCAGGATTGCTAGGGGTGAGGGCGGGATTGCTAGGGGTGAGGGCGGGATTGCTAGGGGTGAGGGCGGGATTGCTAGGGGTGAGGGCGGGATTGTTAGGGGTGAGGGCAGGATGGCTAGGCGTGCGGGTGGAAGTGTCAAGCTTGCGGGCAGACGCCCCAGGGCTGCGGCCAGCTGCTTCACGCTTACGAAACCAAACCGTGAATCGCTCGCGCGCAAAAGGCGGAAATGGTGCTTCTTTGGCGATGCCAAGCGTGCGCTCGGTCAGATCGCGCACCAGTGGATTGCTCAAGAAAAAGTTCGAAACTGGGGCGATGGGTTGAGCCACTTTGCCCAGTAGCTCCGTGCGGGCGATGATGTTGTTGCGCAGCCGCTGCAAGGCCGGCACTTTACCGTGGCTGACTAAATCGTGCCGGGCGCGGGCGTTCATCTCGGCTACTTTGACCCCCTCCGGACAGACCATGTCGCAGACCCGGCAGCCGCTGCAATAATCCACCGATTGATCGGGAACAGGTTGATCGGGCTTGCGGAAGCGTCCGGCTTGCGGCCCGGCATATTTGGGGCCAGGATACAGGTCGGTCACCGCGGCCACGGGACACGCCGACACACAGATATTGCATTTCAGACATTGATCGAGCGTCAGTTCGGGAATTTGATTTTTCATCATGCCGCGTTTACCCCTTTCCCCACCAGATACCCGCTGGCTAATGCTGTCCCTTCCAGCGACCGTTCTCGCACGAAATCGCCGTCGAGCAGATTCCCGATTGCAAATAGATTTTTGTAAATGATCTGCCCGTCTGCGTTGGTGGGTTCGAATTTCTCGTTCACGCTGATTCCAGCCCGGAAGATGGGATGCCCGCGCGGGTGCAGAAATTGACGCCGCATCCAACTACCGCTCTCCGGCAGGTTGGCGATGGGTAGATCGAAGATTACCTCGTGAATATGGCCATTATGCGTTGTGTGGATTCCGCCGCCCAAAATGCCGCCGGTCGCCAGGATGAAGTTGCGGCCAGTGTGCGCCACGCGGCGTGCTGCGGCTTGGCTCCAAACTGCGGTTATGCGCTCGTGCTCTACTTCCTGTTCTTTGCTGATCGCTATAACCTCCGTTCCATTTTCAACACGTCCACCTGCATTTTGAATTGCTTTTACCATAAGATTGTGGAGTCTCTTTCCCGGCACTGAGGGGGGCAGGCCGGGTATTTCGAATACTTTGCACCCCAGGCGTGATTCTAAATCTTGCTTCGCTCCAAGTGGGTTGCGCAGCCCCAGCACTGCCGGGAATCCGATGCGAAGATTTTTCTTGCAGTGTGGTTTGATAGCCGCGGCAACCTCAGCGCGGAAGTCGGATTGGTCGAACAGGTGCGTGAGCGAGATTGTGTCCACACGGCGGCGCGCTTGCAGGGTGGGGGTGGAGACGATAACCGCGTCGGCATTGATTCCCTGGACTTCGAGATTGGCGGCCGCGAAATGGGGGAAGAAATCGTGATGCCGCTTGAATCCGACTAGCAGCATCGGCGCTGATGAGCGCAAATCGCCGGCGATCATTGTTTTGGGAGCCAGGCACGTGGGGCGGGTTGCTCCCGTTGCCGTGGGTAGCAGCCAGTTGCGTTCCAACGATCCGAGCATGGGATAGCCTGCCGCCTGGCACAAATCTTGGAATGAGCGTAAGGCTTCTGCCAGTTTATCCAGGCCAATCATGGCATAGGGGTGGTGCGGGTTTTCGGCGATCAGTTTTTCGATATTTTCACGTAGTGCGGACGGGGAATCTGCTCCTTTTGTTGCCAGCACATCAATGCAGCCAGCGCCCCAATGCGTTGCGCCCCAACCTTTGGCGATGACTTTGGTATCCAGGCCGCGGCTTGCTGCTTGCCATCCTGCTGTGAGTCCAGCCAGCCCCGCGCCAATGATGATGACTCCCTCACCCCTACCCCCCGACCTGGCGGTCACCCCCCTTCCCCTCTCCCGTCGGGAGAGGGGAAGGGGGGGCGGGGGGGATGGGGTGAGGGACTCTGTTGCCGCATAAGCCTCCGCCGCCAGCCGCGAAGAAGCCGGCCCCGGCAGATTTTCCACATTTAGCACATTGATATAAATAAGTTCATTCAAGCGTTCTTGCTGCAATTGTTTACCCCACAGCACGGGTAGAAGGCCTTTCCATCTCTCCTCCAGAAAATCGCGCAGAGCAACATTTGTCTTAATCACAGACCGCCGACCATCGCCGCCTGCCCGATCCACACTCCCTGTTTCCTGATCCCTGATACCTGACACCCGATCCCCGCCTCCTGAC
>JAYELX010000401.1:0-2279 GCA_034717875.1 Chloroflexota bacterium
GGTCTGGCCGCTTGAATACGCGGTCATCAAATTGGTGGCGGGCTGGATTGCTGCTGCTGTTTTAGGCATGGGACTGATGGAACGCCCCGATGCCTGGAAGCAAGAAACGGGCTATGGAGTGAGTGCTGTGTTGTTTCGTGTTTTTATTGCTGGCTTCGTTGTGCTTGTGGTTTTATCTATAGCACCAGATGTGTCTAATTGGATACTTAGTGCCACTCGAAATCAAATTCTAGGCGCATTATTTTTGATTGGACTGGGCTTATTGCACCTGGGTTTAACTTCCCAGCCAATGCGGGTCATATTAGGGTTATTGACCGTTTTGTCGGGGTTCGAGATACTCTATGCCAGCATGGAAACATCGTTACTGCTAAATGGTTTCTTGGCAGCAATCACACTGGGCATTGCCTTAGTTGGCGGTTTTATACTGGCTGTTCCAGAGTTGGAGGCATAAATATGAGTTCGCCAGTTATATGGATCGTGTTTCCATTAATAGTATCTATTGTGTTGATATTTTTTAATCGCCAGCGGTTGCTGACCGTTATTTTGGCCATTTCGACGACCCTGTTATTGGCTGTATTGGCATGGCAGCTTGAGATTGGCGAAGTGATCATCGTTGGCTCGTGGGTTTTTAAAATTGATGACCTACTCCCCGTGATGGGGCGCGGTTTGCTTATCACCAATGCGGATCGCCCCAAATTGGTTTTGTTTTTCATGGTCGCAGCTTTCTGGTTTTTTGGTGCTTTGGTAGTGGACGTTCCTCGCTTGTTTGTTCCCTTGGGACTAGGCACAATTACTGTTTTGATGGCCGCATTGACTGTGGAACCATTCATCTATGCAGCCCTGTTGATTGAAATCGCTGTCTTGGCGAGTGTATTGATGTTGACGCCGCTGGGGGGAAAAGTAGGGCCGGGCGTGTTGCGTTTTCTCACTTACCAAACCTTAGGGATGCTCTTTATCTTATTAGCTGGTTGGTTCTTGACCGGTGTTGATACAGGCACTGAGAATATAAAAGCTGTTGTTCAAGTAGCGACATTTTTGGGCTTCGGCTTTGCTTTTCTTTTGGGGATATTTCCATTGCATAGCTGGATTCCCATGCTGTCGAAAGAATCTCACCCTTACGTGGTTTCGTTTGTGTTTGCCACTTTGCTTAGTGTTGGCACATTATTTGGCCTGAACTTTATAAATCGTTACCCCTGGTTACAAGAGACCCTAAATACCCTTGACATATTACGCTTCCTTGGGGTGATGATGATTATTGCTGGGGGGGCGTGGGCAGCTTTTCAACGTCATCTGGGCAGCATGTTGGGTTATGCGCTTATTGTCGAGATTGGCCGTACCCTGATAGTCATTAGCCTGCCGTCGGGACAAATGTTGAGCTACGCCTTGTTGCTACCCCGATTTTTATCTTTGGGAGTCTGGGCACTCGCTCTCACCGTACTTTGGGAACATTCTAATAAATTTCATTTTTCTTCGGTGCAGGGCATGGCGCGGAAATTCCCGATTGCTGGGGCTGGGGTGATTTTGGCTCATTTCTCATTGGCCGGTTTCCCTTTATTGGCTGGTTTCCCAATTTACTTGACCCTTTGGGAGCAGTTATCCAACGCCGCCTCCTTTGCTGCTTTTTGGTCGATACTTGGAAGTGTGGGATTAATGGCTGGGGGATTGCGTTCACTCGCTGTGCTTGTCATGGGCCCAGAAGATCTACCCTGGCCGGAAGAAGAGCGAGAAAGCATATTTGCCCGAATACTGATCTTGGTAGGTATTGTGATGTTGTTTGTGATGGGTTTATTCCCCCAATGGTTCTTAACAATGCTGACATCTCTCTCTATGGGTGTTGAGACCTTGACCCCGTGATATAATTTTTAACGTCTCGAAAAAGGTAACCATTCAATCATCCCTCTCGTTACCACGCTCTTGCTCGTTACCACGCTCCTTCTCGTTGCTCGTTACCACGCTCCTGCGTGGTAACGTTGGCCACAACGCTCCGCGTAGCATACTCGCAGGAGTGCCGCGTTCCTAGACGAGCGACGCTGAGCGTCTCAACAAGCATTCCAACGCAGAGCATTGGAACGAGGGGAGTGAACGATTACCAAAAAAGCAGATTCATCATCTGGAAACAGGAGCCCATAAATGGAATTACAACAACTAGAAAAACGTATTGATTGGCTGGATGACGAAAGACGTAAAGACAAGAATACAATTACTCAATTGAAGGAGCGTGTTATTGTTCTTGAAGGGAAGTTGAGATCTAAGAATCAAGAAAATAAGGATATTCAGGG
>JAYELX010000402.1:0-2268 GCA_034717875.1 Chloroflexota bacterium
TTAGATATATCTGTCGACCAAACAAGTACGGGGCTTATTCCAAAAACGCTGGCTCCATTGTTGGAGAAGCGTATTGCGCTCAAGGGCCAGCTCTTGGAACTCGACCGCCGCGATTCGCGTTATAAGCATGCTGAAGCTCTCTCGTCAGCGCACAAGTGGCTGTTAGTGACTTGTTTTGGCTACCTGGGGTACAAGAATGCTCGTTTTGGACGCATTGAAGCACATGAGGCGGTGACTGCCTATGGACGTGAGTGCCTATTACGAGCTAAAGAAGCTGCCGAAGATTTGGGTTTCCGAGTGCTGCATATATATGTGGATGGTTTGTGGGTGCAGAAAGTAGGTGCCAAGCAGGTCGCTGATTTTCAACCCTTGCTCGAAGAGATTCTCGACCGGACTGGCCTGCCCATTGGCCTGGACGGGATTTATCGCTGGATTGCTTTTCTGCCTTCGAAGACCGATCCACGTGTGCCAGTGTCCAACCGTTTCTTTGGAGTATTTCAGGATGGGCGACTCAAACTGCGCGGCATTGAAGCTCGAAGGCGAGATACGCCGCCTTATATCAAGAATACCCAACGGGATGTACTGGAAATGCTGGCCCGTGCACCCAGTGCGGAGCAGCTTGAGAATATGCTCCCCAAAGCAGTAGCATTGCTACAGGATCGACTGATGGATTTGCAGTCTGGGCAGGTTACCTTGGAGCAACTACTGGTCACCCAGAAGCTGAGTAGGGAGCTGGAGCAATACAAGGTGCTTTCTCCCGCGGCGCGAGCTGCGGTTCAATTACAAGCAGAAGGGAAAGCAGTCAAAGTGGGACAGTATGTCCGCTTTCTCTACACCATCGGAGAGCCGGGCGTCTACGCTTGGGACTTGCCCCAGCGTCCCGACCCCGGCTGCCTTGATCTCGATCGTTATGCGGAATTGCTTCTTCGAGCGGCTCACACGGTCTTGCAACCCTTGGGGGTGAAAGAAGAAACCCTGCGCTGGTGGTTGTTCTCAAACGCAGGGTATGGCGCCCCGCCGGGGGAGATGGTGGAGGGGCAGAATGGATTACCTTTGTTTACGGAGCAGGGGAACTCGCGGGCGCGTATATCGACTTTACGATAGACACCTAAACAATCAATGGCTAAACGAAGGCCACTTATCAAAACCAAAACGTGATCGTTCGTTGCCCAAGAAAACAGATGGGTCGCGTTGAATAAGAGTCTCGGCCAAATCCAATAAATAATCAATATCTCCATACCATATTCGCACTATACCATTTCTATCCCCACTAATTATTTGGTTTCCGTCTAGGCTATAGGTTATTGAATTAACTGGATTAGCATGTTCAGCAAACCGAACAATTTCATGCCCTGTCCCCGCATCCCAAACCCGCACTGTCCCGTCAAAACTACCACTAGCAATATAATCACCACTCGAGCTATAAGCCACAGACGAAACGGAATCGGTATGACCAATCAATTGAAGGTGTTCCTCTCCGGTCTCTGCCTCCCAAACTCGCACAGTCCCATCACTGCTACCACTAACAATATAGTGACCATTTGGGTTGTATGCCACCGAATTGACATCATCAGTATGATTGGTGAACTTAGCAAGTTCTTCTGCGGTTTCAGCATCCCAAATCCGATTTATATTATCCCTACTTCCGCTAACTATTCGACTCCCATCCGGGCTGTAGGTCACAGAGGTTATACTTTCATCATGTCCACTCCACCGATTTAACTCCTGCCCTGTTTCTGTATCCCATATGACCATGACTCCATTGTTGTCGATGTCACCACCACCGACGATATACTCTCCATCTGGGCTGTAATTCAAAGATATTACAAGACTTACTTGATCAGACGTTGGAGATGATATGTTCATCCAAGTTAACTCTTTTCCTTCAGAAACATTCCACACCCTTATCGTCTGATCATCACCGCTGCTGACAAGTTTTTTCCCATCAGGACTGAAGGCCAGAGCATAGACGCCATAGGCATGGGCATATATTTGATTCACAATTTGACCTGTCTGTGTATCCCAGATCCATAGTTTACCGGCTTTCCCCGATTCAGAGGTGCCGCTGGCAATATGCTTACCATTTGGGCTATAAGCCAAAGTATTAACCATTCCTGTTTGGTTAGCTAACTGTGTTAAGGCTTTTTCTGGGATGGTTCATATAGCGTAATAATTAGGGTTACACTTTTTCAGGATTCACGCTGGCTGAGCAGCCATGATAGGGCTGAACAATTGATCCAAAGCATCTGCCAAAGATGGAGCATCTTC
>JAYELX010000403.1:0-2263 GCA_034717875.1 Chloroflexota bacterium
AGACGATGTACCAAAAAAGCGTCCAAGAGCAACTATCAACCGCCGGGACCTGATCGCCATTCCGTTGCCAAGCGCAAAACTCTTTTGGCACAACCTGCACGTTCGCGATGTTCAACGTGCAGACGGTAAACAAATAATCCAAAATGTACGCATTGACATAATTGTAGAAGGGGTAACTGAAGGCAATGCCTGGAAATGTGGTATCGAGTTTGATTACGCTAATGCAGAATCAATTTATGCTCGTTCTTTGCAGATATCGAAAGATGACAAAACTAACCGAATGCCTGTCCCCGAAGCGGCCACCAAGACCCAGATTGCTTTTCTTCCTCCCATGTCTGGTCTGGCTGCTACTGAGTTGCGCCTTGACCCAGGTGCCATTAATGTCAGAATTGGCGAGGGTAGGACTGCTGAAGTTTTACGGAACCTTTGTTATAAGCTTGTTGAGCAAAACCAAAATGATGAGCGGTGGGAAAAACTAAACCGACACATGGATTCAATGTTCGGTGTGAAGTTGAATGCACCAATTTATATCCCCGAACGGGGGGAGATCACCATGTCCTATCAGGATATTTCGGGCATTGAATTAGATATATCTTCATCTGGCCGGGGATTGCAACAGGTTTTGCTGTTGCTGGCCTATCTATACGCTAATCCCGGTTCTGTGTTACTCTTGGATGAGCCAGATGCCCATCTGGAAATTCTGCGACAACGCCAGGTTTATCGTTTACTCACTGAAACAGCGCGTGAACAAGGGGCGCAGGTGATTGCTGCCAGTCATTCTGAGATCATTTTGAATGAAGCCGCCGATAAGGATGTGGTAGTTGCTTTTGTGGGTGAGCCACATCGGATTGACGATCGCGGCAGCCAAGTTCTAAAATCGCTCAAGAATATCGGCTATGACCAATATTACCAGGCAGAACAAACTGGTTGGGTGCTCTACCTGGAGGGGTCAACAGACCTGGCAATATTACAGGCGTTTGCTAAAAAGATAAAACACCCTGTAAAAGATTTTTTGGAGAGTCCATTTGTACACTATATAGGTAACAACCAACCTCAGCAAGCTAGGGATCATTTTTATGGATTACAAGAGGCAAACGAAGATTTGCGTGGGATAGCTATTTTTGATCGGCTTGACAAAGAGCTTCATACAGAATCAGTCCTTGTAGAAACGATGTGGCAGCGCAGGGAGATTGAGAATTATTTATGTTATCCGGAAGTGCTTAGAGCTTACGCAGAAGATGTAGGGGAAATGCGCCCATTATTTGCGCATGGTGCAAGAAAGCGCCGCCAAGAGATTATGGGGTCTTGTATTCAAGACCTTGTTCCACCCGTGGCATTTCGGGATTATCAGGATCGCTGGTGGCAAGATGTGAAAGCCAGCGATGATTTTCTAGATCGGATATTTGAGACCTATTTTGATAAGCTAGAATTACCCAATCTGATGCAGAAGAGTGATTATCACACCTTAGCCCCATTGGTGCCAGAAAAATTAATGGCTGATGAAATTAAAGAGAAATTAGATGCTATCTTAAGTGTTGCTAAATTTACAAATTCAATGGAAGACAATAAATGAAAAAACGTCTCATCGAACACAACATTCCCCTCGCCACCATTTCCGAAGAATCCGCCCGCGAAAAGTACATCCGCCACGGCCATCCCTCCACACTGCACATCTGGTGGGCGCGGCGACCACTGGCTGCCTCGCGCGCCACGGCCTTCGCCGCCCTGATCGATGATCCCGGCCCGGACGAACCGGCCCCAGAAGGCAGCGGTTTCGAGACCAAGCGTGAGTATTTACAAGATTTGATCAAACGCATCACCCCTTGGGGAGCGGTCAAAGACGGCAACTCAGAGGCCATCGAAGAAGCCCGCCAGCTGATCGCAGAACAATACGGCCAGCAGCCCAAAGTGTTGGATCCTTTCGCCGGGGGTGGTTCTATCCCCTTGGAAGCCCTGCGCTTGGGCTGCGAGACTTACGCCAGCGACTATAATCCCGTGGCCGTGTTCATCGAAAAAGCCACCCTGGAATGGCCGCAGAAATTTGGCATTGAAGTTGAATTGCCCAAAGAGCTTGTACACGGATCGACACGGATGAACACGGATAGCCAAGGACGTGCCTTCGACAAAGATGAAAAAGAAAAATCAGTGAAATCTGTGCAATCCGTGGTTCAGAAGAAGATTTGGGATGATGGCGAGACGGAGAAGGTCAACCTGCTGGCCTACCTGGTCGAGAAATGGGCCAATATTATTTTGGAAGAAGCCT
>JAYELX010000404.1:0-2245 GCA_034717875.1 Chloroflexota bacterium
CCGGCATCAGTAATTTTTAAAGTTACGGGGATTTCATTCTTGTCAATGCTTTTGGGTGTATCAACTATTGCTACTACCGGAGGCGGTTTTACATCCGCTACTTTTTTGAGTTCTTTTAAAGACCCGCCGGAAAGCGCAACCTGTACGAGGTCGGGGCGGTAAAAACTTTCCCGGAGTTGTGAAATGGTGAAGGGCTTCCCATCAACACTGACATTCAGATACTCGTCGCCTTTTTCGGAAGAGTTGTAGTAACCGCTGGGAGTAGTTACGAGCCATTCGCCGTCATCAAAGGCGATCATTGCGGCAACTTCGTCACCGCTTGCAACGTTAAACAGCCTCAGGGAGGCGGCGGATGCGATTGCTACGAGCTTTCCGTTTGGAGAAAAAGCCGCGTGAGCGGGACTCATTCCCATGATGATCTTCTCGTCGGGTCGCTTTAATTGCCTGACCAACGCCCCGGTTGCGATGTCCCATAATTTATATTCACCGAACATGTTCCCGCTGAGCACTAATGCGCCATCAGGAGAGATGGTAAGGTTAGTGATTTTTTGGTATTCCTTATTATGGGCAAGAAAGGTGCCGGGGACGGCAAATCTGACAATTTCCTTTGTTTGGTTTCCCGTTGCAATGTCCAGCGACACAATGGATATAACCGCCTCATTACCCAGGACACCCTTGAATTCAGAACGCGAGGCAAGCATGAAATTACTCTCCGGCGGAAATACTACTGCATCTGCCCTCAGATCAGCCCTTTGCCAGACTACCCGGCCTGTTTTAATATCTATCAATCTGAGGCTCTCGTTGTCGGAACTGAACATCGAAGGGATAAGAGCGATGTGCCTGCCATCGGGCGAAATAGCACCGAGTTTGTATCCGGCAAACTCCCTGAGCACTTTGCCCGTTTGTGTATCTGCAAATTTTGTGGTGAAAATAATATTGAATATATTGCCGGATTGTGCTGTGCCTGACAGAAGCTTCCCATCCGGCGAAAATGATAATTGCAGTCCAAAATCGCTGCCGATAGCGCGTATCTCCTGCCCGGTACCCGCATCCCACAATTTTGTTATATCGCCGCTCAGCATATTGTTTCTACCTGATGCTGCAATCATCTTTCCATCTGGAGAATAGGCCACATCACTGACTCCATATTCGACGGGAAAGGGGATGATTCGCGTGCCTTTGGCATTGGCCACATCCCATACTCTTATCGACGGCCTGAGTCCGCCCGAGATCAGATTTTTCCCATCGGGCGAATAGTCAAGCACGCAGACAGCCGAGACTTCGCTTTTCACTTCCATTTTTCTATCGCTGGAATCGAGACTCATCTGCGGGGTAGTCATCATCATGCTAGCACAACCCGTAACGATTGTAAGAAAGGCTGCCAATATTATTCGATAAACAAACATAGTCGCCTCCGATTTTTAATAATGGTTAAAACAACAGAAAATGATTAACAAGCATTATGTTACCTGTTCCAGTTTGCCGTTTCTGATGCTGAAGATGAAAGAAGTATTTTGAAAGTGATAATGCATTACTTCATAGCGGTGTGAGAATAGGACAAGCGGCTTTGTATGTCAATGTAATAATAAACAATTCGGCAACGAGAAATTCATTGATTACGAATTGAAAAGTTGTATAGATACGCCAAACAAGAAAAATAATACAGGAAGGTATGCACTTTTTCTTGTGCGGAAAAATAAACGGTTCAACTCTGCACCTTTCAAACCGCATTCAATGATCTGACCCGATCAGCTTAAGTGAAGACTTGTATTTGAAGGCTTGGATGCTCTGTGTTTCACGGTGCTTATCGCTTTCAGGAAGGACTCCTCAATACATAATTCATGCTCTTATGCCTTGATCAGCTTCCATCGCCATAACTTTCCTGCTTGTAATAATTCAAGGCTAATTCCACCAAGGCTGCAAAATATCCAAAATCCTTCTTGGCGGCACTATATTGATGAGGCGACAGTATGCCCTCATTTTCTTGATAAAATAGACCTACCAACTGTCTATATTCTTCAAAAGCAGCTTTAACTGCCTCAACGTCAGAACTCATCAATCTGCGTTCAAGGTCCCGGGCCTGTTGCTGTATTTGTTTCACCCTGTTCAGCTTCATCATTTGACACTCCCATCCCCCTGAAGGAGGAGGGATTCTCAGGCAACGCACGTCCCATCGGACCACGTTGACGCCTGAAGGCTCTGCCCGAGCCTCAGTATATTTATAGAGGCATTAAGGTCTCTATCA
>JAYELX010000405.1:0-11478 GCA_034717875.1 Chloroflexota bacterium
TCGTTTATTTATAATAGTTTCTTTACCGCGTCCAAAGTTGGCTCGATGACCGGGGCTTCGCCGGCTGCTTGTCGGGCGGCTTTGACATCTTTCAATCCGCTGCCGGTATTCAGTATAACGACGGGATCATCGGGGGCAATAAAGCCATCACGCACGGCTTTGACCAGACCGGCATAGGCTGTGGCTGCAGCCGGCTCGGAGAATATACCTACCCGCCCTAAGACAACTATCGCGTCCAGAATGGCATCATCGGGAACAGCGACGTAGGCCCCGCCCGTTTGGGTGGCCGCTCGCAGGGCGCGCAAGCCATCACTGGGCAAATTGACTGAGATGCTGTCAGCCAATGTGTCAGCGGCAACAGCGATAATTTCTTCGGTTTCATCCGCGTAGGCGTTGGCGATTGCGGACGAGCCTGTAGACTGGACTCCGACAATGCGCGGCATTTCTTCGATTTGGCCAATCTCTTTCAAATCCTTGAAACCTTTGTGGACGCCGGAGATGATGTTACCGTCTCCCACGGGGATGAAAACAGACAAGCGTCCATCGGCCTGCCCTGACAACATGACTTGTTCCCAAATCTCGAAGGCGGCGGTTTTTTTTCCTTCCGCGGTGAAAGGATTGTAGCCCGTGTTGCGGTTGTACCAGCCAAATTCTTTTGTCGCTTCTAAGGATAATTTGAAGGCTGCATCGTAATTATCATCTACCAGGATGACTGTGGCCCCATAAACACGCAATTGAGCGATCTTAGCCGGGGGGGCAGATTTTGGGGCGAAGATGACGGCTTTGTGTCCCACGGCTGCAGCCATGCCGGCCAGGGCTGCTCCGGCGTTGCCGGTCGAAGCGGTTACGATCACTTCGGCGCCGATTTCGCGGGCACGCACAACTAGAAGCGCGCTGGCTCGGTCTTTGAATGATGCGGTGGGATTGGGACTCTCGTCTTTGACCCAAAGCTGCTTCAAGCCAAGTGACTCTGCCAGCCGGGCCGGAGAATATGTTGGGGTCCAGCCAGCAGCTCGCAAGGGAGTCCCTTTTCCGCCTGGGGCGGCTACCGGCAACAGGGGGAGATAACGCCACAGGGATGCTTCATCTTTCAGGATCAGTTCATCTACAGATTTTTCCTTCAGGGTTTCGTAATCCAGAAGCACATCCAAAATGCCGCCGTCGCTGGGGCAAGTGTAGGTGACTTCTGTGGGACCGTAAACTGCTCCGCATACGGAACAACGATAACCAGTAAATTTATTCATTTTACGGCCTCAAGTTCAGCGAATAAGCCGAAGTGATCGGATGGGTAAATTTTTTCATCTTGTGGAGATGGCTGGTCGCATACGATCTGGCAATCTAGGATTTGGAGACGGGGATCAGCAAAGATATAATCGAGTGTAACTCGCAAATCTTCATCACCATTAACAGCAGCAACAGTACCAGCAGCGTCAGCACCATTATCATTATGGTTACCCAAAGTCGATTCCAACCAGTCCACAAATTTTACCTGCCATGAAAGGGGCAACGGCGTGGGATATGTGTATTCAGGTTCGTGCCCATGAATTTGTTTGTGGGCTGAATCAAAATACTTTCGCATGGTTTGGATCGATGGAGACGAGGGGGTGGTGCCGAAATCACCACATATTAGCACCGGGATTGCAACCGATTGTTGATCTAATTTATCCAGTAGTTTCTCGATTGAGTCTGGCCGAAGAACAGCTTCCTCTTCTTCCTGATGATAATAGAGCACATTGACGAGAATAATGGCTGTCTCATCGACACGCACTCTAACAAGTTGAACGGAGTGGTTTTGGTCTTCGAACACTAATCTTTCATTCCGTTTGATAGGCCAGCGGCTCAACACGGCAATGGCACCTGTTCTGGATTTTGCCCCATTGTCTGGGATTAGATGAAGCTCGTAAGGGGGATCTGGAGGCTCATCGCCCCCATTAAGTTGATCTGCCAACCATTGGGCCGTATTCTCTCCTTTGTAAACAGCGACTTCCTGCAAGGCGATAAGCTCAGGCTCAAGCGCATTAATTTGGTTAAGCAATACTTCTCGACGCGCATTCCAATGAGAAAGGTCATCCAATATATTTATGGTTAGAACGGTAAATTCAGTCATAGTTAAATATTTTAGCTACTTATAAACAACACTAAACGATTACCCCCGTTCTCCGCGGATAAAGGGTAACCCCAGGGCGGTTGGAGCACCAACCCGTTTTTTGACCGCGGCACGAGAGCCAAGAACCAGAGCAATAATGGTCAGTATATATGGTGTCATCTTCAAAAAAAAGCTGAGATTCGAGTTGATATAAAGAGGATTAACCAACCCCAACAAAAGTTTCGGGCCCTGCAGATCCAAAATTAGACGGCGGAATGCGCCGAAGAGATACCCACCCAGGGCAGCGCGGATTGGATTCCATTGTGCGAAAATAACCAATGCAATCGCTATCCAACCCTGTCCCGACGTGGTTTGAGAGCTGTACCATCCCGGCGAAACCGATAAGCTGATAGTAGCCCCAGCCAAGCCTCCCAAGCAGCCACCCACAAATGTGTATAGATAACGCAAGCCGTACACGCTGACTCCCAGAGTATCGGCCGCTTCCGGCTTTTCACCCACTGCCCGCAAGTGCATACCCGGACGCGTCTTGTGAATATAATACCAGGATAATGGCGCGAAGAAATAGCCAATATAAACTAGCAAGCTGTGATCCTGGAAGAAAATCGGCCCAATATATGGGATCAAGGCTAAACCAGGAATATCAAAATCCGGAATTAGGGGTGGATTCTGTCCGGTGAGGCCTTCACCTAAAACCAAAGCTAACCCTGTTCCCAAAAAGGTCAATGATAGTCCACTGACGACTTGATCGGCCTGAAAGTGAATCGTCACCACGCCATGGGCCATGCTCAAAATGCCGGCAGACAGCATGGCAGCAATCACACCCAACGATGGGCTGTTGGTTGCCAACGATGTGCTGAACCCGGCCATAGCTCCCAACAGCATCATCCCTTCCACACCCAAATTGATGATGCCAGAACGTTCAGTGAAAATTTCTCCTATGGCTGCAAAAAGCAAAACTGTGCCTGTGGCGATTCCCGCATGTAAGATGATAACAAAACTCATACCGCCTCCTCTTCAGTTCGCACGATCCGAATTTTATAACGCAGCAAAACATCACTACTGATAAGAATGAACAAGATAATCCCTTGTAACAGGAAGGATAAACCTGAGGGTTGAATCTCACGCCCAGCTACGATCAGCCCTCCAAACAGGATCGAAACGATGATGATCATGAACGGGTTCAGCTTTGCCAACCAGGCTACAATGATACCGGTAAAACCATACCCAGGGGAGATGCTCTCTTGTAGACGGTGAACAACTCCACCAATTTCAGACATTCCCGCCAACCCGGCTAATGCACCGGAAAATGTCATCACCAGGATGATGTTGCGCACAATGTTGACGCCGGCATAACGGGCAGCCTTGGGGTTATCACCAATCAACTTGATCTCATATCCCCAACGACTGTACTTAAAAATCCACCAGACGACAAAAGCAGCCACGATTCCAAATAGCACCCCCATGTGTAGGGTGATGCCAGAGAAGATTTTATATTCTTTAGCATAATCTGCCAAGCGAGGCAGCCAGGCTACACGGTCGAACGTGGGCGTCATTTGAAAGCCAGCGTCACTCCACTTATCGAAAATCCAAAAGTTATTCCATAAGATTGCGATGTAGTTGAGCATCAGAGTGGTAATAATTTCATTGACATTGTACTTAGCCTTGAGAAAGCCCGGGATAAACCCCCAAATCGCTCCGAACAACATTCCCATCAGTATCATTAAGCCAATGACAACAATTTTAGGGCTATTCATAGGAACAATGGGGATCAGAACTACAAGACTGGCCCCAAACGCGCCAGCGTAAAACTGACCTTCGGCGCCAATATTCCACAAGCGCATTTTGAAAGCAACTGCACAAGCCAAACCAACGATGATAAGCGGCGTGGCTTTGACCATCGTGTCGGAAAAAGCTGCCCAACTACCAAACACGGCTTGATAGAAAAAGCGCAAGGCGACAAGCGGCTTTCCACCAATAAACTTAAAAATAAGGCCAGCAATTATAAATGCTAAAATAACGGCTCCAATTGCCGTAACTGCTGGCAACCATTTGGGAACATCAACTCGTTTTTCAACTTTCACACGTAATCCCATATCATCTACTCCCTAACGGTAGAGCCTGTCATCATCAACCCGATTTCATTTATATCCGCTTCTTCAGCATCCACAATTCCCATAATCTTGCCATCAGATATAACTGCGATGCGGTCGCTCAGCGTGAATAATTCATCTAATTCTTCAGAGATCAATAAAATGGCTGTTCCAGCCCCACGCTGCTGCAGCAATAATATTTGAATCGCTTCGATAGCACCCACATCCAAGCCTCGGGTAGGCTGCATTGCAACCATCAACAGAGGTTCGGATGAGATTTCTCGGGCGAGAATCACTTTTTGAAGATTACCTCCCGATAATTTACCCACGGGTGTTTGTACGCTGGGAGCTAGAATGTTGTATTTTTCTTTAAGGTTGCGAGCATATTCATGCGCTTTAGCAAAGTTGATACTCCAGCCATTCCCGATGGGGTTATTGGTGTAACCTTTCATAATCGAGTTCTCGGTGATGCTCAGGTTTGGAGCTGTGCCTACTGAGGTGCGGTCTTCGGGGATGTGGGATACGCCCCTTTTTATCGCATTTATCGGGGGTTGATTGCTGACCTCTTGGTCGTTGATTTTTATGCTTCCAGAGCATGCTCTCAAACCAGTAATCACTTCCGCCAACTCGCTCTGTCCATTTCCTCCCACTCCGGCTATACCCAAAATTTCACCACTACGAACATCCAAAGAGACATCTATCAAAGCTGGCAAATATTTATCATTTTTTGCAAAGACGTTATCCAGTTCTAACACGATTTTGCCTGGCTTTCGAGGCTCTTTTTTTACGCTGAAGAGTACCTCACGCCCCACCATCAATTGAGCCAATTTCTCCTTGGTAACCCCTTGCATTGACCTACCTTCGGCAGTGACTTTCCCTTTGCGTAATACCGTAAGCCGATCGGCGATACTAATCACCTCATGCAATTTATGGGTGATGAATATGATCGATTTGCCTTGATCAGCCATCAAGCGCATGTTGCGCATCAATTCGTCGATCTCTTGAGGTGCTAATACTGCGGTAGGCTCATCCATTATCAATATATTAGCGCCTCGATACAAGGTCTTTAAAATTTCAACACGCTGCTGTTCACCAACAGAAAGCTGCCATATTTTAGAGGTAGGGTCTACGTGCAACCCGTATTGCTCTTGTAGTTCCAAGATTTTTTGATCATACTTCCTCAAATTCATAAAGAATCTTGGTTTGTCCATGCCCAAGAGTATATTTTCGGTCACCGTTTGGGTAGGAACAAGCATGAAATGCTGATGAACCATGCCGATACCTTTGGCAATGGCATCCCTGGGGGAATTAAAATCTACCAGTTCGCCATTCACTAGGGTAGTGCCCGAAACTGGTTTGTATAACCCGGCCAAGGCATTCATCAATGTGCTTTTCCCAGCACCATTCTCACCCAAAAGAGCATGGATATTTCCTCGTTCGAGGGTGAGATTGACATGATCATTCGCTAACACTCCAGGGAAACGAATGACGATATCTTTCATTTCAACGGCAGGAACAGTTGAGGACATAAGAGGTTACCTTTTTGCTAAAGATTCAGTATGTTGGGGATTGGTATATTGGGAATTAGGTAGTAAGTGATGCTCAGAGGTGACAGTCACTTGCAAAGGCATTTTGTTGAGAAAACACGTTGGTTAAGCGATCCGATTCAGGATGTAGGCTAATTTATAAGTGACTGTCACCTTGTGCAAAAATCCTCACACTTACCTTTTTACCGCTACCTAAACTTAATTTTGAGCAACTTCAAACTGACTTTGATCTACTTACGCTCTGGAAATTGACCAACAATATCCCAGAGGCGGCTCAACAATTAAGCCACTAAGCCACCCCTGGGATAAAGATCATAATACTACTCTAGTTCAGGCAATTCGGCGGTGATGTTCTCATTCCACCAGTACATGCAGGTCTTGCATTCACTACCAAATTGGGAGAAACCATCCAGGTCAAGCTGTTCGAGGCTTTCGCCCTCAGCCAACACCACGTTGCCCTGATTATCCGTAATCGGGCCAGAGAAGACATCGAAACGGTCGAATTCACCCGCCAACATCTTCGCCAGAGTGTCGCGAACAAGCTGCAGATCTTCCTCGGGAAGGTCAGCAACACCCGGTTGCAATTCTTCGCCCTCCATGAAGCCATAGAGGCCCAAACCACCGCTGTCGGCATCGAAATACTGCCAACCGCCCACCCAGGCACCTTCACGAGAGGCCTCGACGATATCAGCATAGACTGGACCCCAGTTCCAATACATGGAGGTCAGGCAGGCATCAACGGTGCAGTTTCCGCTATAATCATAGGTGATGCCCCATTTTCCTTCGGGAGCAACTTCAGCCGGGGCGGGGGTATCCGCACCGGTCATCACAACTTGGGCGCCGCCATCAAAGAGAGATTGCGCCGCTTCCTGCTCGAGGATGGGATCGTGCCAGGTCATAATCCAGCGCACATCCACGGTGCATTCGGGGCAAGTCTGCTGAACGCCCAAGGCAAAAGCATTGCCCAAGCGCAGCTCTTCGGGGATGGGGAATGTAGCAATATAACCAAGTTTGGGGTTGCCATCCAGCTTGGCGCGGGAACCAGCCAGCATGCCGGCCAGATACTTTATGTCTTCCATCGCGCCCATCAGATTCCCAAAGTTATCTTCATTGGATTTGAAGCCGGAGATATGAATAATATCCACATCGGGGAACTCAGAAGCCACTATTTCGGAAGCGTCCATGTATCCAAAGGATGTGGTGAAAATCACATCAAAGCCTTTGCGCGCCAGAGAGCGGATGACTTGCTCGGCGTCGGCGCCTTCGGCTACTATCTCGACATAAGCGGTATGAACGTCATCCACATTGGCCTTGACATATTCACGGCCAACGTCATGTGCTTGAGACCAGCCACCATCATCGTGAGGGCCAACGTAGACAAAAGCCACATTATATTTACCTTCTTCGACCGCAGGAATCTGATATGTGCCTTCTTCTTCTGCTGCTTCTGGGGCTGCTTCTTTGGGACCACAAGCAGTCAGCAGCATCAAAGCAACAAGCAAAGCACTAAATAACCATAAAATTTTGTTCTTCATCTTAACTCCTTCAATTGTGTTTAGGTTTAAATTATAAATAGACAGACAGTATTCGTTTTAAACAAAAGCAAGTGTTCAGGATATGTTTTTATCAGCACCTCCTTTCAGATTCAACTTAAATACTATTCTGGGCTTAATTATATCCTATCCTACGGCACAATCCATGTTCCTGTCTCGCCATTCAATGCGCGTTGAATGTTGGTAGGATCAGTAACCAAAGCTTTTTTGCCGCCTTCCTTCAAGAATTTGACAATTGCTTGTATCTTGGGCAACATGCTGCCGGGGGCAAAATGCCCTTCATCAATATATTGCTCAGCTTCAGCAACAGTCATCTTGTCCAGCCATACCTGATCAGGTTTATCAAAATTTAGGGCTACTTTCTCGACTGCGGTGGAGATCAAGAGTAAGTCGGCGTTGATTAGATTTGCCAACAAACCAGAGGCAAAATCTTTATCGATCACAGCTTCGACGCCGCGCAGATTCCCGTTTTCTTTCTCGATCACGGGGATTCCGCCGCCACCAACAGCGATGACCGAGAAGCCACCGTCAATCAGATTCTTGATGGCATCCACTTCGATGATGTGCTGCGGGATGGGGGAGGGAACCACGCGCCGCCAGCCGCGTCCGGCATCTTCGACGAAGTCCTGGCCTTGAGCCATGCGTTCGCGGGCGATTGCCTCGTCCAGGAAGGAGCCAACCGGTTTGGCCGGATTCTGGAAAGCAGGGTCGGCATCATCCACCTGAACCTGAGTTACAACGGTGACAGCTACTTTATCAATGCCGCGGGCTTTGAATTCATTGCGCAAAACTTTTTGGGCCATATAGCCAATCGCACCCTGGGTGTCGGCGCCGCAGTAATCCAGCGGGACGGGGTGCAATTCGTGCAGAGATAATTCCGAACGGCGCAGGATGAAGCCCACCTGAGGGCCATTGCCGTGGGTGATGACAACGTCCCAACCTTCTTCGATCATGTTGGCAATATGCCCCATGGTCTCTTTGATAGCATCAAATTGGTCGGGAATCGTTTTCTTAGTTTTATCGACAATCAATGCGTTACCGCCAATGGCGACAACGGCGATTTTTCTTGGGGGGTAAGTCATAAGTTTATTTTACTCCTTTATAAAGATTCGTCATACAATCAGAGCGTTGGAGCGGGGAACAGAGATCAGGTATCAGGTATCAGGGATCAGGAAATCAGGGAGTAGAAAGCTGTGTTCGGCTTATTCTTCATCTGTCGAGGGGAAAGAGATGCCATAACGGGTAGTTTCTTCACGGATGATGCAATCTCCGTATTCTTTGCGACCCCGCTTCTGGTTGCGGACGTAGTGGATATAACCATTGAGAACACGGACAGCATCACCACAAAGCTTTCGCTGAGCTGGTAATTCATCAGTTGTGTATCCAATTTCGTCGCCAACAATAAAGGCACTAAGAACCTCTTCCAAAGAACCACTCACAATGTAATAAAAACGCAAACTATCGAGATAATGGTAGCGCCCATATCCTTCTGCGATGTTGAGCGTCACACTCACAGCAGCGCGGCGAATCTAATCTGCCAAATTGTATCTTTCCTCTGAAGGTAAACAGCGGCTAACCCGATAAGCCTCTTTTACAACTTTCAAGGCTAACTTATAGCAATCTAAATCATCGAAACCGCGCTTACCCTTCTCCATACGACACCTACTCCTGATTCCTAATCCACTGATTCCCAATCCACTGATTCCTAATACACTGATTCCCAATTCACCAACCTATTTCATCGTCAACGCCATCACAGCTTTCTGGGCGTGTAGGCGGTTTTCGGCTTGATCGAAGACCACGGACTGGGGGCCGTCCATCACTTTGCTGGTGACTTCGACATCACGATCGGCGGGCAGGGGGTGCATGTAAATAGCGTCTTTGTCAGCCAGAGCCATTTTGCGGGCATCGGTGAGCCAGTCTTTGTATTGATCTTGAATGCGCTTGCCCTCATCGGGGTCTTGAGTGGTCATCAGCGGGCCCCAAGATTTAGCATAAACAATATCGACATCAGCGAAACCTGCTTCCATATCGTCAACAATCTCGAACTTGCCTCCGAATTTGGCAGCTTGCTCGCGGGCCTGTTCCATGATTTCGGGCATCAGCGCGAATTCTGGGGGATGGGCCAAAGTAACATCAAGGCCAAAGCGGGGCATCTGTAGAATTAAAGATTGGGGCACAGACATTGGCTTCAGATACGAAGAAGCATAAGCCCAAGAAACTACAATTTTCTTGCCGCGCAGGTCTTTGCCCATCTTCTCTTGGATAGTCATCAAATCGGCCAAACACTGATGGGGATGATAAATTTCATCTTGCATATTGAGGACAGGCGAGCGGGAAGCGGAAGCCACATTGTTGAGATAGCTGTTTCCGATGCCCCAGTCGCAATGTCGGATGGCAATACCGTCAAAATAACGGCCTAAAATCTCGCCTAATTCTTTCTCAGTGTCGCCATGAGAAACCTGGGTTGTGCGGCTTTCCACAAAAGCGGCATGACCGCCCAATTGAGCCATCCCAGCCTCGAAAGAGCAGCGCGTGCGGGTGCTGGAGAAAAAGAACAGCATCCCCAAAGTTTTATCACGTAAAAGAGCATGGGGTTCACCCAAAGCGCGTTTGCGTTTCAGGTCCCAGGCCACATCTAAAATAGTTTCGACTTCTTCTTTTGTAAAATCAAGATCACCGATTAAATCTCGGCCTCGTAAATCTGTTTGCATATTAAACTCCTGTATCAGGTATACAAGGTAAACAGAGTATACAATGCCTGGTTGGGCTTACTTTGCATACCCTGTTTACTTGATACTTCTTTACTCCATCGCGCCCAACACCAACGCCAGCAGCGCCATACGCATGACAACGCCGTTGAAGCCTTCCACCCAGTAGCGGGCCCATTTAGTCTGGTCAACATCGGGTGGGATTTCATCCATGCGGGGTAGTGAGTGCAGCAGAATAGCATCTGGTTTGGCTTTTGTTTCCAGCAATTCGCGCGTAATCTGGAATTGAGGCGGCGTCAGGGCCACATCACCATCGCGCTCATCACGGGATTTGGTGTAATCGGGTTGGACAACAGGCTCGACCAAAATCACGTCTGCATCCGCAATCACATCGCGAACATCGCCAACTTCGGTGAAATCCAGACTGCCGAGCTTGAAATCTTCTCGATATTCGTCCGGCAGGGACATATCCTCAGGAGAAACAAAGGTGACGGGGCAATCGAATTGGGTCAAAGCGTGGCCCAGAGAGTGCATCGTGCGCATACGCATATCACCAACAGCCACCCAGTTAAGCCCATCGAGATGACCTTTCTCATCCATGATGGTATAAAGATCGGTCAAAATTTGGGTGGGGTGTTCGCCCCAACCATCACCACCATTGATGATGGGAACACTGGTCCATCTGGCGGCCTCATGCGGCGCGCCTTTCTGGAAGTGGCGCGTCACGATGACATCGCCATAATTCTCCAACATCTTAAACGTATCTTTTATCGACTCTTGATAAAAATCGCCAGCACGAGTCATTTTTGCATCAGAGAAACCCGTCACACGTCCGCCCAAACGAAGCATGGCGGATTCATGAGCCAAACGGGTGCGAGTAGACGGTTGATAGAAAGCTGTCACCAAAGTCTTCTCTTCTAGCATATCAACATTTTTGCGATTTCGAGCAATTGGAGCCAACTCGGCAGCAACCTCGAACACTCGCTCGAACTCATGTCTTTCAAAATTCTTCAAAGATAAAATATCACGTCCTGCAAAACTACGCATTTTCCTACCTCCTATAGATATATTAATTTAATTTTGTTCATTAGTAGATCAGTACACTAGGGATCAGTAGATCAGTACATCAGGAATCTGTAGATCAGTAGATCGGTAGATCGGGGGATTCGTCTTCGTCTGATGAGATCTCTGCATCATAGAATGCGTCATCTTCTCGGATAGAGCGTTTGCCATATTCTTGAATGCCCCGCTTTTGCTTACGTACATAGCGGATGTAGCCATTGAGGGTGCGAACAGCATTACCACAGAGGTTGCGCTGGGCTGACAATCGATTGGTTGTGTACCCAATCTCATTACAAAGAATGAAGGCGCTGAGCGTTTCTTCCAACGAACCACGGGCAAAATAATAAAAGCGCAAGCTATCCAGATAGTGATAGCGTCCATATCCTTCAGCAATATTGAGTGTAACAC
>JAYELX010000406.1:0-2237 GCA_034717875.1 Chloroflexota bacterium
AGGAACGCGGCACTCCTTTGATTATGCTGCGCGGATAACGCGGAGCGTTGCGGCCAGCGTTACCACGCGGGAGCGTGGTAACGAGAGGGATGGGAGAGTGTGGCAACGAGAGGGAAAGGGGAGTGTGGTAACGAGAGGAAGCCTGCTGCGCCGTAGGGCGGTAAGAGGCAGGATGCAGGAGGTAGGAGCCAAGTAGCCCCTCGTTCCACTGCTATGCAAATCTCCTTATTCCACTGCTCTGCAATTCCCTTCACTCGTTCCACTGCTCTGCGGTGGAACGCTTATTGGACGCTCCGCGTCGCCCGATCAGGAACGCGGCACTCCTTTGATTATGCTGCGCGGATAACGCGGAGCGTTGCGGCCAGCGTTACCACGCGGGAGCGTGGTAACGAGATGGAATGGGGAGCGTGGTAACGAGAGGGAAACATTAACATTTTGAGCAATTACGTTTTAAGATAGGCGTGTGTACAACTATCCCCCACCCCTAATTCGCTCCAATTGATACCAGCCGATGTCGAAATTCTCGTTGAGTTCGACAGCGTGTTGCAAATCTGCGATCGCGCTATTGGTATCGCCCAGGGCTTCCTTGGCGAGGGCGCGCCAGTACCAACTCTCTTCGATGGCGGGTTCGCTGGCTGTGTCGATGGTCGTCGTGGTGAGGCTAAGCACATCGTAATAACGCCCGGAATAAAAGTAAGCCCAGTAAGGCCTGGTTTGGTACCAGGTAATTCGCCAGGGGATATTGACTTCATCGGCGTCGAGGGTGGCGTAAATGGCGAAAAACTCATCATAGGCGTCAGCAGCACCCATATAATCATCCAGATAGGCCAGGTTCGTGCCGCGATTGAACCAGGCAAAGGCTCTGTCGCGCCCTTCGAAGGCGAATATTTCCTCGGAGGCTTTATCAGCAGCGTATTGGTAATTATAATCTTCATCAGCCTGAGGCCCAAGCAGAGCCATTACTTCCGCTTCACGTTCAGGGGGGTAAATGATGATGTAAGTGTAATTGAATTGCTGCCAATACGTTTGCATCTGCTCATACGGGACCGGCAAATCTGGCATGATATATGAGTCCTGGGCCAAGAAGCGTTGACGCGCATTGTCATAAGCGTTGATGACCTCGTAATGACCCATCCAACCGTCGAAACCAGTGCCTTCGAATCCTTTCTCGACCAGCACCGGGAATCCCGCGGCGACGAATTTTTTGATCAAAACCAAATCGCCGCCGACGCGCCATAGAGCGTTTAACTCGGTCTCTTCGTTGACATAAGCAACCATCTCGTAGGGCATCACATTCTTATCGCGCTGATTAGGTTTTAGATAAGCGGCCGTGTCGCGCTGATCCCCCTCCCAGCCCCAAAACGAAAGTGCCATGGAGAGATTGGCCGGGCCGCAATTATTCCACTTCTGGAATTCGTGAATGATACCGTCGAGATTGACGCTTTCTGGCAGCGGCGTAGCTGTAAGCGTTGGCGTTGGTGATGGGAGCGGGGTCTCGCTTGGCCCGGATACCGTGGCTGTAAAAGTGGTTGGCGTCGGCGTCGGGCTGAATGCAGCCGTTGGGGTGATGGGGTTTTGTCCTTCCTCCGGGATGAAAAATTCTTCCTCGGGGGGATTGAGGGTATATTTGATCTTCGCCCGCCAAACATCCACTCGCCAGGCCAGGCGATCATTGATAGCGGGAACACGATAAAGGGCCGCCAGCACCAATAGCGTTATGGGAATAAATAGCAAGATGAACCATTGTTTCTTTCGCATGATGGTAGAAATTATATCAGGAAACCAGCCCTTTCGAATTACCTCATGGTAGAATTTGGGGAATAGAAAAATGTGTTTGTAGTCGGATACGAGTATCATCTCAGTATTTCGGGGTAGCTCAAGCCGGTCTTCGCGAAGCACGCTTCTTGAGTGCCTGACCGTGCGTGGGGGACTCGGTCACGCCGTCGCCGGAGGCAGGCCTGCGGCCAGACCGGTCACAGCTAAATCCTCCCTGCTTTTTGAGAAGATACGGATGCGAGAGCTGAAACACAATGGCGCACTCTCGTTCGCCACTATGAACCTATCATAAAAATGGAGATTCTACATGTGCGGAATTTTTGGAATAGTAACGAAGGAAAAACAACAACTTGGCCCCACTTTGATAGAGGCCGGAGAGCGTTTATCCTATCGGGGTTATGATACTGTTGGGGCTGCAACTATCCCCAAGAAGGGAGAAATTGATCTCCGCAAAGATGTCG
>JAYELX010000407.1:0-2232 GCA_034717875.1 Chloroflexota bacterium
AAGGAGATGGAAGTACGTTAACTGCACTATCTACAGAGTTGGGAAAAATCGGTGGATTAATTTGTTGGGAAAATTACATGCCTTTGGCGCGTATGTCCATGTATAGCAAAGGGGTAGAATTGTACCTAGCACCTACAGCAGATTCTCGTGAGACTTGGCAGGCCACGCTGCGACACATTGCCTGTGAAGGGCGTTGTTTTGTACTAGGGTGCAATCAGTTTGTGACGAAAAATATGTATCCGAGCAGATTGAAGGAGCACATCGAATTGGCCGAGCAGCCAAAAGTAATGTGCCGCGGGGGAAGTGCTATCATTTCGCCGTTAGGTGAAGTCATTGCTGGACCTCTTTACGATAAAGAAGGCATTTTGTTTGCTGATCTTGATTTGGGAGAAATTGTGAGAGCTAAAGTTGATTTTGATGTGGTTGGTCATTATTCTCGCCCAGATGTTTTTCAACTGACAGTTAACGAACAGGCAGCAGTATCAGTGCAAAACAATCTGATTGAATGAAATATACTAAAAAAGGAGTAACCATGTCCCATACATCATATTTAACCTTCGACCAGCGAATTGTCGGAGATATTTACACCAGCGCCGAATCTATGGACAACCTATCTATCCTCTGCGACGATTTTGGGTCTCGTTTTGGTGGCACTGAAGGAGAACGGTTGGCGGCTGAATTCATCAAAACAAAGTTCGAAGAATATGGCCTTAGTAACGTTCATTTAGAACCCATCAAATATCTTGGCTGGACGCGTGGCGAAGTCAAATTCGAGATCGTAAGCCCCATCCAGAAAGTGATTCCTTGCATCACTTTGCCCCACTCACCAGCAGTTGAGATAGAGGGGGTTATTATCGATATGAAAGGTGGCGCGCCCAAAGATTTCACGCAGCGAGCTGATGAAATCAAAGGTAAGATCGTTATGGTGAACAGCGTTTTCAATCCAAAAAACATAAAACGCTGGGTCCATCGTAACGAGAAATTTGGCCGCAGCCTACTTGCTGGGGCAACGGGATTCATTTTCGTTAATCATTATCCTGGCTACGGCCCTGCGACGGGTGGCATTGGTTACAAAGGGAAAGCGGCTTTAATCCCTGGTATTTCGATTAGCAAAGAAAATGGTGCCTTCCTTCAGAGGGTGATGAAACGCAAGGGCACGGTGAATATCCGCCTAACGACTACGGACCAACTTTCTCCGATGACATCTTGGAACATCGTTGGTGATTTGCTTGGCGATCAATATCCAGAAGAGATCATTATGCTTGGGAGTCATTACGATGGACACGACATCGCCCAGGGCGCAGGCGATCCGGCCTCTGGTACAGTGGCTGTGATGGAATCCGCTCGCGTTCTCGCCAAACACGCGCCACCGCTCCCGCGTACTATCCGTTTTGCTTTGTGGGGCGTTGAAGAAATAGGGTTGCTTGGCTCGAAAGCCTACGTTCGGGCGCATATAGATGAGTTAAAAAATATCCGCTTCTATCTAAATATGGATGCAGCTGGCACGGCGGCTTCCAAAGATATCATGTTACATGAATGGCCAGAGCTACAAGGCACCTTCGAACATTATCGGGACGAGATGGTTTCAGATTATGTCATTGGCCAATCATTCCATGCTAGCTCTGACCATTATCCGTTTCTTTTGGCAGGAGTTGCTACTGGCGGAATTGAAGCTATTCGCGAATCACGTTCTGGACGCGGCTACGGACACACCTTTTACGATACGGTGGATAAAGTCACTCAAACCGGAATGCGCGATGCATCCTCTCTCGCCGCGCGCCTGGCTCTCCGCATGACTGACGATGACGACTGGCCTGTTTCCCAGAGGGGCGAAGAATCCATAAATAAGCTCCTTGAACAGCCTGGTCAAGGCGAAAAACGTGCTTTAAACAAACGCTTGGACGTTTTATACGCTCAAACGTAAGACAAATTGCGCTACCAACCACTGTCGAGCACTTTGCCATAGGACCGATCCAAGCGGCTTGTCATCAGTATGGTTGAAGGAATTGGGATGCATTCACAGCATCAAGAAGAGAAATGAATGGGACTGAAACTAACAGTTGAAGACAAAAAGAAACTGAAGGGGGAATACGGACCGGCCACAAAAATGGCTATGTCAATCATGAAGCAGATGGCTGAGGTTTATCAATCCGACAGTTTGATTAACGTTACCGCTGCGCATATTGACAGCACTCTATACATGGGAAAGGCAACCTTAGAATATGCCGAACG
>JAYELX010000408.1:0-9453 GCA_034717875.1 Chloroflexota bacterium
ACAAAGCGAAAACTGATCGATAACATATACGATCTCATAAACCAAGCGTATGGCGTAACGCATTGTCAACAGCATCCATTGGCACACTTCCTATAGTCTTTTCAATCGCGGATTCGATAATCGTGGCAAGATTATCCGTCATAATCACCGAATCGGTCAGCAAACCTGATTGACGCCCCACGCCTGTAGATAGTTCTATGAATACACGACTGGGATGATTAGAACGAAAGACCTTGCTGGTAATCATGGCCACTATGACCTGAGAAAGCCCAGCCTGAAGATCATTAGCCTGAACAATCAAAGCGGGGCGACGTTTAGCAGTTCGCAGGTTCGAGTGAGGAAAGAGTACTAAAACAACATCCCCGCGCTCATAAGTCAGATTTGACATCTTCGTAGTGATCATAAATATCCATCTCAGGGCTATTCCAATCCTCAGCGAAGGTTGCCAAGTGAGCACGCAGATCGGCAGCCGCTGAAGCCCCAATTCCATGCGCCCGAAGGTCAACTCGACCAGCCTCCAAAAACGTCACAATTACTGGCGTGTCGTCATACACATCAGCAGGTCGCTTTTCTAGCTCTATTTTGCCACTTTTGTACACCCCATGAATACTCTTTAGCATAATTGCCTCCTGCTAACAATGCCATTGTTAGGTCAATAACAGTATATCACAGCTTGCCTAACATGGAAAAACTAACCGCCTAGAGAGGTAATCGTTCACTCCCCACCCCCCTAAATCTCCCCGCATCTCCCAAGGGAGTCCTTCGGAGCAGGGGGACTTAGGGGGGTGAATAATAACCTAGAGAGTGCTCGACGATCCGTAATCACAAAACTGAACCACACCCCAGCGGCCGTTCACCATCCAATTTGGGTCTTCAGCTGCCACGGATTCGGCTTGGCCCGGTCGCAGGCCGCAGATCAGCTCCGCTTTGAGGGTGCGCAGGGCGACTAACGGCGCGGGGAAGTAGGCCACAATGTCGGCAAAGGGAGTTATATCCGGCCAGTGACGGTCTCCCAGCAAGCGGCGGTAATTGGCATCACCTTTGCTGATGACCAAATCCGACTCAGATAGTTCATCGGCCAGCGCGGGGGGCATTTTCCAGCCTTCGAGAGGGGAAGTCCAAAAGAAGTTGGTGCGCATTTGTAAACGTTCATCGACAAGATGCGCCCGCAAGCGTTCGCCCAGAGAGCAAACGGAGGGGGCATCATCCCTTTGCAGAAAAGTAACTGAGGTGTCAACGTCTTTTGGAACAGCATCAGACACAAAAGTCGGATGCTCTTTGAGATGCAAGCGTACGGTTGAGGCCACACCAGCAGTGAGCAAATAATCGGCAAAGGCCAAATCAGCCACCAACTCTACTCCGGCGTTGTCGATCAGGAAATCTACGCGTGTTGACTCGTAATTATTCAGTTTCCTTGCCCCTGTACTTGCCCTTGCCCTCACCCTAACCCTCTCCCAAAGGGAGAGGGAACTGTTTTCTCTTCCGTTGGGGGAGAGGGTCAATAAATGATCAACGACCGCAGGGGCGTCATCAGCCAGAAGGTAGGCCTGGGCTTGAGTTAAATCGGCGTGATCTGGTTTGTCTCCGCTGTCGGTGTCGGCGGGCCAGAGGCTCAAATCGGCCTGGTTGCTCCATAAATCCAAATAGAGTAAAGACAATAGAATCTCTCGGCCGGGTTGCTCAAATCGAAGCCAATGCTCCAATCGCTCGGCCAACGCTCGTATTGTGGGTAGGCCATGCTCCAAGCCGCGTTGTTTGGTATGAGCGAAAGGGTCTGGGGGGTACAACGGATTGCCAATCCGTTGTACGGGCGGATTATCAATCCGCGGTACAGGTTGGAAATAACCGACGGCCGCGATGATGCGCCGGTAGAAGTAGTGCTCGGCGAAGAACCAGGGCGTTTCGAGCCAATTCATGCCGAGGTATGGTGCTGCATAACGGTTCCATGCGGCAATGTCGGGCGCGCCGGGATCGCTCAGGGGGTGAATATGTGCATCGGGAATATCAGCAATCAACTCGCAAAGGCGCGCATTTTTCTCTGCTGGGAAGTTATTCTCCATCAAAACGCGGCGGGCAATGTCTTCGAAGCGAACGCTGATGGTACTGTGCGCCCAGGAATCCGGCTCCAAGCCGCGGATGGGTGGTGGATTTGTGGGGGTTGGTTCTCTCATGAATTCTATCAACCTTCAATCACGGCTGCCCCAACGAATCCAACGGGGCGGGATGCGTCCATCCCAATCGGGTTTCCAACGCAGAAACAGAACAACCAGACCAGTCAACAGAATGAGTTTCAGGTCAAAACCTACACTTGCATAACGAATATAAAGCAGGTCGAGGCGCAATTTTTGGCGCGGCGTCAATTCGTGATCACAAGCCGCCTGTGCTAAACCAGTAATTCCCGGCAGCACACGGTGACGCTGGACAAACTCCGGGATTTCTTGCATAAATTCGTGCACCAATACTGTGCGCAATGGGCGCGGGCCGACAAAGCCCATATCTCCAAGCAGAATATTGACCAATTGCGGCAGCTCGTCCAGGCCTGTTTTTCGTAAAAATCGACCGATTATCAACGAGCGAGAATCGTTCGAGTGCGTAAAGACCAGGCCGATATGCTCTTCGGCGCCGCATAACATCGTGCGGATTTTATACTGCTGGAAAGTTCTACCACCCTTTCCAACAGAATATTTGATGAAAAATATTGGGCCAGGGTCCTCGAACCAAACCAGGCAAATGCACGCAGCCAAGACCGGAGAAAAAACAAGCAACCCTAAAACCGCAAAAATATAATTAAACACGCTCTTCGATAACGGTCCAGGTTTGGGTTCCCCGATCAATTCGAAGTGACACCGAAAAACAGTCTCAGGGATGTCCGGAGACGGCATCATGCTTTTCTCCAGCAGCCCCAGATCAAGGGTGGTTTTAATAAAGGCACCCACAAAAGCCCCCATGAACCCAGCAAACATATATTCAGCAGTATGCGTTGTCGGAAGTAGAATCCAACCTAGAAAAGCCAGTCCAGCACTGAGCAAAAAAGCCAAACGATATACCCAAGCCTGGGATACTGGCAAGATGTGCGCCCATTCCAAAATGGCTAAAGTCAGCATCAGGTGCAATCCAAAAGCCATCACTGCAGCAATCCAAAGATGAGGCAATAACTCAGTTTCGGGCAATATCCAGGCAAAAAACGAGAAAGCCAATGTACCAACAAGCGCAAAGAATTGCCGGAAACGTCGCTTTTTTGTATCAATACGATGATTTAACTGCGAACCTACTTCATGATCAGACACTTTTTCGCTTACCTCCAACGGCATGCTATTATACCCCCATCAATGATATAATCCACACCATGAAACGGAAAAAGACCCTTTATCTAATCGTTGGCACGCTTGCCCTCGCGTTGATTATCGCGGGGGGAATTTTTGGCGCTCCGCTTATACAAAAATGGAATCAACCTTTAGCTCCGGGGTTGGAACTCTCCACGCCAACATCATCCCCATTCCCACTTACAGCCACAGACTCAACCACAGCAACAGAAAACACAGCGGACTCGGTATCAGTCGCTGAAACAATGACATCAACGCCACCAGGTACAAATACAGCTGAACCCACCTCGACACCGAAACCAAAGTGCGGTGGCCCGGCCCTGATGACGGTGCTGGCCCTGGGAGTGGATACTCGCGCCGATAACTATCTCTATGGTCTGGCCGATGTGATCCGCATTGTGCGCGTAGATTTCGTCACCCCAAAAATCACCTTACTCTCATTGCCGCGTGACTTGTGGGTGGAAATTCCCGGCATCGAAGACCATTACGACATCACCCACGGTAAACTCAACCAATCCTATTTCTACGGCACCGAAGGCATGGGCTATTACGACGGCCCCGGCGGCCCGCCCGGATTAATGGCGCGCACGCTTGCGCTCAATTTCGACTTATATGTAGATCATTACGGCAGCGTCAACATGATTACCTTCGTGCGCATGGTGGATGCTGTCGGAGGGCTTGATATTTACCTCCCCACAGACGTCGATGGACGCCCCGTGGACGAAAAAACCGCTGATATGGGCTATTTCGAGGCCGGACAACAACATTTCAGCGGCGATGAAGCTCTGCGATTTTCACGCATTCGCAAAATCGACTCTGTTTTCGCTCGGATGGATCGCCAAACTATGGTGCTGTGCGCGCTGCGAGACAAAATCATCAGCCCATCTGTGTTGCCCCGGCTGCCGAAAACCATCGCATCTTTCCAAGACTCGATCATCACCGATTTAAGCCCAGCCCAAATGAGCCAATTGGCATGTCTGGCCCCCCAAATCAATCGCGAGAATCTGCTCTTTGCCAGCATTCCGCAAGAAATACTCAAACCCGACAGAGCCTACAACCCCATAGCTGAAGACATCACCTTCATCTGGAAAGCCGATTTTGACATCATCCGCGATTACATTGCCCGCTTCCAGGCTGGAACCTGGCCCGATAAACCGAAGGAGCCGACGTGTCCGTGAGCAACGAAGGGTTACCAACGCTAAACGTGCCCAGGTTGCTGCGGAAATATGGACTGCGTCCCAACAAAAGCCTGGGGCAAAATTTCCTGGTGGATGATTCTGCCCTCCGGCGGGTGGTCAACTCGGCCGAACTCGAGGCAGGAGAAGCGGTCTTGGAGATTGGGGCCGGGCTTGGGAACCTGACGCGCTATTTAGCAACCGCGGCCCAAAAAGTAATTGCCGTCGAAATCGACAAAAAAATGCTGCCGCCCTTGCGCGAAACCCTGACATCTTTCGATAACGTCACCATCATCAACGCCGACATCCTCAGCCTCGATCCTAAGCACCTATTTCCTGATTCCCGCTACCTGGTCGTGGCCAACATTCCCTACTACATCACATCGCCCATCATTCGACATCTAATCGAGGCTGAATCCAAACCCCAGCGGATAATCCTGACAATGCAGCAAGAGGTTGCTATGCGCATCTGTGCCGAGCCGGGAGATTTGAGCCTGACCGCACTGGGTGTGCAAATTTATGGAAGCCCCAAAATTGCCGCCCACATCCCCGCGGGAGCCTTCTATCCCACCCCCAAAGTGGATTCCGCTGTTGTGAGAATTGATCTATTCCCCAGCCCCCTGATTTCCCCCGCTCTCCTGCCCACATTCTTTCTTTTAGCCAAAGCCGGATTCAGCCAAAAACGCAAAACCCTGCGCAATTCGCTATCTGCCGGGATGCGCTGGCCGAAAGAAATAACAGAAGAGATATTGAACGCAGCCAACATTGACACCCGCCGCCGAGCGCAAGCACTAAGCCTGGAGGAGTGGGAAACATTGGCGCAAATCGCCTCACGCGGCCAAAAACAGTAGATCAAGAATCAGGGATCAGTAAACCAGTGCGCCGGTTGAGTAGCGTATTTTGCGTATCGAAACTAGCGCATCCAACTACACAACCAGCGCTTTCTAATGAAATGAAACACACCCAAATAATACACTAACAACAGGATAAATCTATGCAATTCACACTTTCAATGCAAGCCATATTAACAGCATTATTCATCTTCGGCCTGCGTGTTACCGACATGAGTCTGGGCACCTTACGAATCTTATTCGTAATGCGCGGGCGCAAGCCAATCGCGTGGTTATTTGGTTTTTTCCAATCGGTAGTTTATGTAATTGCGATAACCTCAGTAATCAGCGACTTGAACAACCTGCTTAACTTCATCGGGTATGCAGCCGGGTGCGCTACTGGCATTGTCGTTGGCATGTTCATCGAAGAACGTCTGGCGATTGGCTACATCAATTTGCAAATTGTCAGCCCAAGTCGCGGAACAGCGATCGTAGAACACCTCCGTAAAGAGGGCTACGCCGTAACCGAGGTGCCGGCGCGAGGCAAGGATGGTATGGTCACCATGCTTAATTGCAACGTGCGCCGCAAGCAAGTTATGGACATTCATAAACTGGTTTATAAAATAGATGACGCCGCCTTTATCACCGAAGTAGACGTGCGCTCGGTTCGCAGAGGCTTCTGGCGAGCTTGAAAATCTGATAGTGTCAAAAAAGTAAATAATACCTCGTTCCATCCGCTTCGCGAAGCATGCCCTTGGTACTGCGGTGGAACACCCCATCACTTACAATGCAACCACTACCAAAAGTGACAATCACCTGTATACGCTATGACCGGTCTGTCCATAGGCCCGCCTTCAGCGTGACCAGTCACCACGCACGGTCAGGAGACCGGCTTGAGCAAAGTGAGCGCGGTTCGCTGAGGCTTCTGGTGAGCTTGAAAATCTGCTTTTTCTTGAGGTGACAGTCACCTATAAACTCAATCTACATCTTGAATCATCTCGCTAACCAGCGTATTATCTCTAACAAGATACCGTTGAAGGTGACTGTCACCTGTGTACACCACTAAAAAATATTATGAAACAACTCCTACAAAATCTCCGCACCGGCGAAACATCTGTCGTTGAAGTGCCGGTACCAACACCAAAGCCAGGCACAGCCTTAGTTCGCACCGCCGCCTCGCTGGTATCCGCAGGAACGGAACGTATGCTGGTCGAGTTCGCCGAAAAGAATCTGGTCAGCAAAGCGCGCTCGCGGCCCGATCTCGCCCGTCAGCTAATCAACAAAGCCCAACGCGAAGGCCTGTTGACAACCATAGATGCGGCCTTCAATCGCCTCGACCAACCCCTGCCCTTGGGCTATTCTTCCGCGGGAACAATTGTCGCTGTGGGGGACGGGCTGCAGGGCTTCAAAGTGGGTGATCGCGTCGCCTGTGCTGGCGGGGGGCATGCTGTTCATGCTGAATTCGCCGTAGTGCCAAAAAACCTACTGACCCATCTTGCGGATAATGTCGATTTCGAATCAGCTGCCTTTACCACGCTGGGAGCGATTGCATTGCACGGTTTCCGAATCGCACAGCCCCAAATCGGAGCACAAGTTGCCGTGATTGGGCTGGGTTTAGTAGGCCTACTGATGGTAGAAATTGCCACAGCCGCGGGATGCCGCGTCTTTGGGGTGGATATAAATCCCCAACGGGTAGAGCTAGCGCGGCAATTGGGAGCTGAATCTGTTACCCGTGACCAAGCAGAAAATGCGGCTCAAGCATTCTCGCGCGGCCGCGGCGTTGACGCGGTTTTGATCTGCGCTGACACACCCTCCAATGACCCCATCGTTCTAGCGGGAGAAATCGCCCGAGACCGCGCCAACATCGTCGCCACCGGCGCCGTGGGACTCGACATACCTCGAAAGATTTACTACGAAAAAGAGCTTAACTTGATCAATTCGCGTTCCTATGGCCCCGGACGTTACGATCCAAAATACGAAGAACTAGGGCACGATTACCCCATCGGCTTCGTCCGTTGGACAGAAAACCGCAATATGGAAGCGATTGTAGATTTGCTGGCCGAAGAACGACTGGATGTAAAAGCATTGATCACGCACCGCTTCCCAATCGAGAATGCGCCCGAAGCCTACGAACTTATTAGCGGAAAAAAGTCAGACACTTTCCTGGGAGTATTGCTCACATACCCAAACGCGGATAGCGAAGAAGCTACCCGCAAAACCTACCCAGTGCAGCGCGGATCGGGAAGCGCAGAACGGAGAGACTCTGGGGTTCGGCTCGGGGTTCTGGGGGCGGGCAGCTTCGCTAATGCAGTCATGCTGCCGGCGCTGAAAAAAATCCCCAACATCGAGTTAATGGGCATCGTTTCAGGGTCGGGAATGAGCGCACACCACGCAGCAAATAAATTCAAGTTTCGCTATGCCGCTGGCACACCAGCAGAAATCATCAACGATGCCGACATCAATACCATCGCTATCCTCACCCGTCACAATTTGCACGCCGAGCAAGTCGCCGCCGCTCTCCAAGCCGGGAAGCATGTCTTCGTCGAAAAGCCCCTGGCGATCAACAACGAGCAATTAGCAAATATCAGCGAACAATTAGCAAACACTAATGGTAAATTACTGACGGTCGGATTCAATCGCCGCTTTGCGCCCCTGGCCCAAAAATTGCACAACTTCATCTCCGAATGCAAAGAACCGCTGGTGGCACATTATCGCGTCAATGCGGGCTATATTCCACTGACACACTGGCTGCACGATGCCGAAATCGGCGCGGGACGCATCATCGGCGAGGGCTGCCATTTCGTAGATTTCCTGACCTTCCTGGCAGGCGCGCCGCCCGTGTCGGTCACTGCCCACGCCCTCCCCGACGCTGATCGCTATCGAGAAGACAACGTTATCTTGACTTTTACTTTCCCCGATGGCTCTCTGGGGACACTCACCTACCTTGCCAATGGAGACAAAGCCTTCCCCAAAGAACGCGTGGAAGTCTTCGCTGGCGGACGCGTGGCCGTGCTGGATGACTACCGTTCGCTGAAGATAGTGCGCCGTGGTCGCAGCAAAAAATTCCGATCGTGGTTCCGCCAAGACAAAGGTCACCGCGCCGAATGGGAAGCATTTGCCCAAGCCATTGCTCCAACAAGCAGCACCGCTGGAATGCCCACCATCCCCTACGACCAACTCTTTGGCGTCACCCGCGCCACCTTCGCCGCCGTTAAATCCCTGCGCACCGGGGAGATAGTGACTATAAAATAAGAGACTAAATGTGCATGGTACAATAGCTAATAGGAGCTTAAATAAATCATTTGGGGATGGTTCATACGGTTGTGAAAAATCATGAGTTATTTGTGGAAGATCTGCGCTGGCGACAACGCACCCTCACCCCCTAGCCCCCTCTCCCGATCTCAGGAGAGGGGGAAAGTCGTCATGTAGGGCGTAATCCTGCGAAAAAAGAGTTGTTCACTCTCCTCGCCCAACTCTGGGAGTACCCTACGGGTATGCTTCGCGAAGGGGTTGGAGGTGAGGGCCGACAGTGAGTCGGCTACAAATATCTCTATCCTTTCTCACAGAGTATTGAACCATCCCATCATTTGGATGAATCCTTAAAGAATCAAATTTTGGTAAAGTCTGTCTCCATAACCAATAACATCAGGAGATGATATCTAATGAAAGCATTTAGAGTTCAACAAATTGTCGCAAAAGATGGTGAGGTCGTAGTAAAAGGAATACCTTACAAAGAAGGCCAGACTGTCGAGGTTATCGTATCACCCCAACCCTCAAGAATGAGGCCGCATTCGCATTTAAGTGTACGCGAATTACGAAACTCAGGGTTAATTGGCCTCTGGAAAGACCGCGATGACATTCAAGACAACATAGCCTATGCCCGTCGTATAAGGGAACAAGCTCAAAACCGCGGAGACATCAACTATGATTTTACTAGATAGACAATGTCTCGTTTGACCATAATTTTCAAAGCATTACGTGAACTTGGCATCAAGCAACTATTGCTCTACGCGTGGTATCAACTCCTTTTGCGGATTGGATACCTGCGCTGGAGAACCCCGGCAGACCAGCGACAAAAAACATCCGCCAGCGTATCCACGCACGCGGTCATAGCACTACCCCGCC
>JAYELX010000408.1:9553-11393 GCA_034717875.1 Chloroflexota bacterium
ATCAAGTTTATCTGGGAGCCTGCTCGCTTTGGCTGGGCTTATACCCTGGGACGTGCTTACCACCTCGATGGGGATGAGGGCTATCCCCAGGCATTTTGGCAATACACAGAGACCTTTCTTGATGCTAATCCACCCAATACAGGCCCAAATTGGGCCTCGGGGCAAGAAGTATCCCTTCGAATTTTGGCCTTTAGCTTCGCGGTACAAATTTTCGCAGGTTCCCCTCATTCGACACCCAAACGCATAGCCCGATTAACCACATCCATCGCTGCCCATGCGGCCCGCATCCCCCCCACGCTAATCTACGCCCGCTCACAAAACAACAACCATCTCCTAAGCGAAGCAGTCGGCCTGCTCACTGCTGGTCTGACCTTACCTAATCACCCTTGCTCACACCGCTGGCTAAAACTGGGCCAAAAATGGTTCAACCGAGCATTAGAAAATCAGATTGATACTGATGGAGCATACGTCCAACAAAGCACAAACTATCACCGCTTGATGCTGCAATTGGCCTTGTGGGTTTTTGCAAATCAGCGCTTCAACGATTCAGCCAGTGGCTTCATAAGCGCAGAGGCAAAGCAAAACCTGGAACGAGCAACTCGTTGGCTGCTGGCATTGGTCGACACGGAAACCGGCCGTGTCCCAAACTTGGGGGCCAACGATGGAGCCTATATTCTTCCATTGACCACGTCCCCATTCCACGATTACCGTCCGGTGCTGCAAGCGGCCTCGCTCGCTTTCATTGGGCAACCAGCTTTCGAATCAGGGCCGTGGGATGAAATGAGCTTGTGGTTGTGCCAGGGCAGTTCAATTCTAACTGGCCAATCGAATAAATTCGAAGCTGACTCACCAATGGGTGCACACCGTGTGCAAAATCCACCTACGCGGATTGAATCATCAACCGACGCAGGTCGGTTGCGCGAGCCAGCATCGATTTCAATCGATTGTGAGCCCCTCGATGAACGGTTACGCAAAGCAAGCTCCTTATATCACAAACCGCATATAATCCGCGGCACTTCATCGTGGGCCTATCTCCGGGCGGCGAAATTCGAGGGCCGGCCCGGTCATGCCGACCAGCTTCACCTCGACTTGTGGTGGCGCGGACTTAACATTGCTCAAGACGCGGGCACCTATCTTTACAATGCCCCGCCTCCGTGGGACAATTCTCTAACCTCAGCGGACGTACACAATACCATAACCGTGAATGGCCGCGATCAAATGACCCGCGCCGGGCGTTTTCTCTACCTCGACAGGGCCCAGGCAAAAATCGTCACCCACGAAAAAGCCAAAGATGCCTCTTGGGAGCGGGTTGTCGCTCAGCACGATGGCTACCGTCAATTAGGCCTGATTCACCAAAGATCGGTGACGGCGCACGCAGATGGACGTTGGGAGATCAAAGATAAGCTGCTCCCAATTAAGCGCGCCACGCATCAGGCCTCAGCCACGAAGAGGCTGCATTGGCTGCTGCCCGACTGGAAATGGGAATTCGTGGAGCGTGAGCCGGGCAGCGTGAAGATTAGACTACGTTCCCCTCATGGCTGGATTATGTTAGCCGTCAGCCAGCAGCAAGCGGCATTACAACCTCAACTTGTGCGCGCGGGAGAAGTACTCCACGGCCAGACACCGGCTCAGCCTACGTTGGGTTGGGTTTCTCCCACATACGGACAAAAACGCCCCGCCTTATCCTTCTCAGTAACCACCTCGGCGACTCTGTCTTCCGCATTGCGTACAACCTGGAGATTGCCAACCGCTGAGGCCGATTGAGCCAGGGAGCACGGTCAGGCACTCAAGAAGTGTGCTTCGCGAAGACCGGTTCCAGCTAAGGAAATGAGGTATTTGC
>JAYELX010000409.1:0-11324 GCA_034717875.1 Chloroflexota bacterium
GGATATTCACAAGTTGAGCTGGTAATGATGTCGCAGCAAGTTACAGGGAAATGATCGCCTCTACCACAATTCTAAATATGGAACTTTTTGTAAAATATCTCAGCGCCGGTCGAGTGTTGCCGTTGCCTTTGCCGTTGCCGTAGGCATGCAAAGCAAGGCATGCAAAGCGCTCGCTGTAGTTTTGCGAAGCACGCAAAGCGACCGAAAATGTATCGAGACCTAGCGGCCTAATACAGCAATATTCCCTTCCCGCAAGGGATGCCTTCGGCGCAATAACCCGCAAACTTGGTCTCGATACAAATTCTCCGCTTGCCAACGGCACGCAAAGCTCGCTCCGAATTCACTCGACCGGCGTTTGCTCTATTACTCGAAGAGTACTCCTTCGGAGCAAGTGTAACCTTAATTTCCTTTCCATATGAACCATCCCAAAATGATGGCGTAAAAAAGGTAAGTGATAAAATACTTTGCGCGAGGTGACTGTCACCTTTATTCATCACTTATAGATAACCACCACTAAAAAAGCATGTACTATCACGATCTAGTTTACGGCCCTGTTGAGATAAAAAACCCAGTTCTTCTCGACTTAATCGAAAGCCGCGCCATGCAGCGTTTGCGCGGCGTATTGCAGCATGGCATCAGCGCGCTCATCGGCATCACCGCCCCCACCACCCGCTTCGACCACTCCGTTGGCGTGATGCTGCTGACCCGTCTCCTGGGTGCGCCGCTCGAAGAGCAAATCGCCGCATTGCTGCACGACGTCAGTCACACCGCCTTCAGCCACGTGATCGATTACGTCTTCGATGCGCACACAACCCAGGGCTATCACGAAGAGAAAAAAGAAGAATATGTTGCCGGAACCGATATTCCCAAAATTCTGTCCAAACATGGGTATGATTGGATAGAATTTATAGATGAATCGGAATTCCCCATTTTGGAGCAACCATCCCCGGCCCTGTGTGCAGATCGCCTGGATTATTTCCTGAGAGACGGACGTGATTTAGGCTTGGCTGCCGATTCCGAGGTGGATTCTGCCCTCCAGCATTTGACTGTTCATCGAGACCGCATTGTTGTGAGCGATCTCGGAGTGGCCCAATGGCTGGGTTACACCTTCATCGCTGCCGACAAAGCCAGTTGGGCCAATTTCCGTGAGGTAGGGCTATACGAATTGGCTGCCCGCGCTATCCGCCGCGGATTGGAGATTGGCACACTCACCAAAGCAGACCTATGGGGCACCGACCGGCCCGCGTGGGAAAAACTCCACGCCAGCACTGACGCTGAATTGCAGAATCAGCTCACAAGGGTATCCCCCGACACGCGCTTCGTTTGGGATGATGAATCTCCCACGTTTAGGATCAGCACAAAACTGCGCACAATTGATCCCCCAGTTATTATTAACACTCATGTCGCCCCATTATCGACGCTCGACCCGGCCTTTGGGCAACATCGCCAAGAGTATCTAGCTAAAAATAGCGGAGCTTGGCCAATGAGGATTATAAATCATTCATGAAAGAGGTTATAAAAAATGGTTAGAAAACGACACAAGAGAAGCCAATCAACCCCTAGAAATTTACCGGATTTAGATGTTATGGCAAGCGGTGTGGATAGACTCGAAGACATGCTCTTCGAAACCTTGCTTGCATCTGATGTGCTTGTCGATGAACCGGAATTTGTTGATCTTTACTTTGATGAAAACAATGTGATTGATATTGCCGAAAAAATTTACCGGAAATATAAGAAAAAACTTCATCAAGCTGAGAAAAAAGGCATAGAAGAAGTTGTGCCTGTTCACGAGGATATGCAAATTGAGGTTATTGATAGGATTCTTACCCCTGAAATCCGTGCGGATATATTGATCAGACTTGAGCGTTTATTGAAACGGTTGAAGCCAGCATCAGATATGGAAAAAGTTGTTATGGTTTCAGCCGTTCATTCTGCCCTGACTACAAATATTCCATGGGGATTGTGTGGTTTGATATTTGCTATTTTTCAGAGAACGCTTGATGAGGCTAAACCAACTGAAGAAGAATTCAAACTAAGAGATGATTTAGCCGCGCTGGTTGGTGAAGATCTAACGCCAGATGAAATTACTAAAATGCAGCAAGACCCTGAGTTCTTAAAAGAACTTGAGGAGAAGATTGCTGACGACCATGATTTTGTTGAGCGGCTTACATCCTACACGGATAAGATGATAGATGATTTTTATGCCGATCTCTGGAATGGTAATATCCAAATTATTCTTTTCGAAGAAAACGAGATAGTAGATCATCTATCGTTTCTAGGTGAATATAGAGAAGAAATTGAGATATTGGACAAAGAAAGCACTGATAGCGCACAAAAATATCGCGATTTCATTAACTTAGCCATAGACAAACAATTTGTGGAAATTATGACGCCCAAACGGATACGCAAATTGAAAAAAGATATCCATGAGATTATTGATAAGTGGGCAGAGGCAGGCCATAAATATACTCAAGTTCTTCAGATGAAGCTTAATCAACTGGACGAAGAGGGAATATCCGAGAACCATTTCATCCGATCAGTATTTTTGAATCAAGTGCATCGTCTTACCAAGGAAACAATCGTCCAAAAAGAGATTGATGTTTCTCAGAAAGAAAGCCAAAATTCATCGCCTAAAAGCAAAACCCGCAGAGGCCGCAGGGGAAAAAGCAAATCATCCTAAAAACGTAGATATAAGGACTTCCAGAATTTATATTCTCCTATTAAGATTCCATGTCTAGGTAAGGGGCCATCCTTATTTATGTTTTTGCAGACAAAAAAGTTTTAAATATCCGCGAGAATCCGCTTAATCCGTGCAAATCCGCGTTCTATTTTAAGCCCTCGCCTAACTATTCCGGAGCTTTCAGAAAAATGGAGAAATTATACTCAAAATTAAGTTTATAAATACTCAAACCAGTCTTCGGAAGCATACTCTCGAAGTGCCTGACCATGCGTGTGGTGCGACTCGATCGTGAGACCGGTCACATCAGAGAACACGGCGGGAATCCCCTCCAGGGACGCAAAGTGTGGAATCCCGCCCTACTCCCCCCGAAATTTTGAGAAGATACCAAAAAAGTTTTTAATATCCGCGAGAATCCGCTTAATCCGTGCAAATCCGCGTTCTATTTTAAGCCCTCGCCTAACTATTCCGGAGTTTTCAGAAAAACGAAAAAAAATATACGACTACATCGTTATCGGCTCTGGGTTTGGGGGCAGCGTCTCGGCTATGCGCTTGGCTGAGAAAGGCTACTCTGTGCTGGTGTTGGAGCAGGGCAAGCGTTACCAAGACCAAGATTTCGCCAAATCCAATTGGGCTGTGTGGAAGTATTTGTGGGCGCCGGCGCTGCGCTGCTTTGGGGTTTTGCAAATAAGCCTGCTGAAAGGCGTAATGGTTCTGCACGGGCGCGGGGTGGGCGGCGGCAGTTTAGGTTATGCCAATGTGTTGGAAGTTCCGCCCGATGATATGTTTGCCAACCCCGCCTGGCAGAACTTGGCCGATTGGAAGCAAATTTTGCGCCCCCATTACGAGACTGCCAAAAAGATGTTGGGAGCGACTACAAATCCCCGTCAGTGGAAAGCCGATCAGGTTTCGCGGGAAATTGCCACAGAACAGGGCATGGGCGACACTTTTCGTCCCACGGAAGTGGGGGTGTTCTTTGGCACCGAGGGAGAAGAAGTCTCAGACCCATATTTCGATGGAGAAGGGCCGCCCCGAAAAGGATGTACCCATTGCGGCGCATGCATGGTGGGATGTCGCCACAATGCCAAAAACACGCTGCCAAAAAATTATCTATACTTTGCAGAAAAATGGGGAACGGAAGTGCGCGCCGAGTGCGAAGTTCGCGATGTGCAGCAGATAGATGCTGGGGAAGATGGAGCCCGCTATGAGATAGTTTACCGCCGTTCGACGGGTTGGTTTACCAAGCCGGAGCAGCGGGCGCGAGCGCGCAACGTGATTTTCTCCGCCGGAGTATTGGGCACGCTGAAGCTATTGTTCCGTTGCCGAGACCTGACCCACTCGCTGGCAGAACTCTCGCCATGTTTGGGTGATCTCGTGCGCACCAACAGCGAAGCCTTGATGGGCAGTGTTGCCCGCGACGATCAGGTAGATTATTCCGAAGGTATTGCCATAACTTCAATTTTCAAAGCCGACGACGCTACCCGAGTTGAGCCGGTGCGTTACCCCGATGGCTCTTCTTTGATGCGTTATCTCGCGGCGCCGCTGGTTTCCCCCCGCGGCGGTGTTATTAGACGTTTGCTGGCCATGCTGGGAAATGCTATCCTTCATCCGCTCGACACGTTGCGGACGCACATTTTGCCGGGCTGGGCCAAGCGCACAACAATTTTATTGGTGATGCAAACAGAGGACAATCACATGAGCGTGCGCTTGGGGCGGGGATTGTACACCCTCTTCCGCCGCGGGTTGGTGGCCGAGCCAGACCCGCATCACACCATTCCCGCGCGGGTGGAGACCGGACACGATGTTACGCGGGCGTTTGCCGAAAAGATCGGCGGAATTCCGCAAGATTCCATCGGTGGGAGTTTACTAAATCTCCCCACGACGGCGCATATTTTGGGGGGATGCCCTTTTGGCAAAGATGCAGATGAGGGGGTGATTGATTTGAATTGCCAGATTCACAACTATAGCGGTTTGTACGTTGTGGACGGCTCGATTGTACCTGCCAACCCCGGAGTTAATCCCAGCTTGACGATAACGGCTTTAGCAGAGTACGCCATGAGCAGAATAGCGCAGAAGTGAAGCGGGGAATATTTTGGCATGAGGTCACGGCTACCTACAAAGTGTTCTTGCTGCGCCGTTCGGTCGGGAGACCTTCACTATCGCGTGTGGTGACTCGGTCAGGAGACCGGTCACAGCGACTGTAGAATGACCGCTCAAGCCGGTCTTCGCGAAGCACAGCCCAGGGCTGCCTGACCGAGCGGGGTGATTGTATATGAGTTCAGCGCCTAGCGGATAAGTGAGGCTGGGAATATGAGAATCTGGGTTGGAAGAGGGTCAGCTTTCCGGTTGCCTTTATCTACTCGTGAGGCTCCAGCGTGGAGACAAAGCGCACTTCCCCCAAGTCGGTAATTTCGCCGGCCCGGATGTTGGCCGGGTATTCGAACCCCGAACCTCGATAAGCGACAACCACGGCCTGATTTCCCGCTGGCACGCTATCAATCTGAAAATATCCCTCGCTGTTTGCTATTCCCTTAACGCTTGTGCTTAGAATATAAATTTGTGCTTCTACAGGCTTGCCGTTCTCGTCAACTACTGTGCCAGCGACTGTGCCAGTATTTACTACTATAGCACCAACATCACTCTGAAGAAAGTTGACCGTTCCAAGCACCAAAACAAGCGCGGCAAGGCAGCCGATGAAAATCCACAAGCGTTTTTTCCTTCTGCTGGAACTGGAGTATTTGGGTGGAATTCCGTCTTTATATTCGTTTATCGAGGGGGAACTGTCGAGAGGCATAATTGTACTCCTATAATTTTAGTAACAATCGTTTTCGGGCGATGTGATTGTCACCTGAGTTTATAAGTTGTCTGTTCGAATTCGTAGGTTGTGGCAGCTTAGGGTGTTGTTATCGAGAGATCATCGAAATCCACTTCTGTTCTATCCCAGACTCGGAAACCGACTCCGCCTTCTTGGTACGTACTGTCGGAAGCGTTCAGCACTTCCTCGCCATCCACATAAGCCGTATACGTATCTCCTTCGACCTTGACTTGAATTTCATGATCTTCGCCATGCCAGTCGAAGTCAGAATCTCGTTGTACCGCGAAGGGATGAATCTCATGTCCATCGACCCACTTGCGGAACAAGAAGGCGCCGCCCCCCCAGCCAGGATCGTATTGGAAGATGTATCCCTCCGGTCTATCGTAATCTTGTGCTCGAAAGAAAATACCGTACCCGTTTCCTTGAGACAGATTAGCGCTGCCGACAGTGAGAGTGTAATCCTCACCGGAGAAGTCTTTATTGAAAATACCTCCCCAGCGGCTGCCGTGCAGTTTGCCATCTTTAATGCTCCATCTCCCCCACGCGACTTCGCAGTCGGAAATATCAGAGAAATCTTCACTGAAAGCAACTGTATTGCCGCAAAGCTCCTCTGCTCCCAGGCCTGAGGCAACGATGCAAAACATATCTTTGACACTTGTGCCGGTTGCTGACAAGGATAATGCAACAGTAACGGCGATCAACGCAGCTATCAAAGCATATTCGACCGCGCCCTGACCGTGTTCGGTTTTGGCGATGTGTGTGTTCATTTTTTACCTCGCATAGATTGAGTGCGTCTCAAATGAGTTTATAAAGTTGTCTCGTATCTTCTCGAATTTTCGGGGATAAGTACGGCGGTTTTCCCTTATGAGGATGCAAAGCGGGAAAACCGCCCTACCCCTTCTCCCCGTTTTATCGAGAAGATATAGATAGTACGTATATTATATAAAAAAACTAGTAACATCTCAATAGTACGGAGTGCGTAACTTGGAATGCTTTTATAGGAAGGCTTTTCCCGTGGCCTGTTCACACACCTGATCACACTTCAGAGATCAGGTCGCGTTATCTTTGACAAAGCTTCCACAACTTCTCCTCAACCCCTCCATACTTTCTCCACAATCTTTTGCGATACTATCGACAACAAATCAAACCGGGCTATTGCCCATAAATCTATTTTGGAGGTAAACAGATGTTTCGCAAAAGTATCTTTTGGAGTATTCTAACAACAATTGTACTCGTTGGGTTGTTGGTCGTCGGGGGATTCGCAATCTACCGCGCCGGCTACGCAGCCGGCGCTATGGCTGACTTGAGTGAGGTCAGTGCAAACGTGCCAGCCAGATTATATCAATTCCCGATGCCATTCTCCGGATTCCGGGTGATGGGCTTGATCTTTGGCATTCTGATCTTTGCGATGATAGTAAAGACAATCACCCATTTGTTCATGTTTCGGCGTTGGAAAGCAGCCGACTGCCCCATGCCTGGCCTGGGGATGGCTTATCACCCTCACCGCTGGTATCCTCACCACCCTGGCTATGCCTGGCCCAAGGATTACAATCAGCCAGAAGGGGAATCCGCTGCACATGGGAGAGAATCGTCACAAGAAAATTAGTAACCACATCGAAGGGTGGAGGCGTTGCCCGTCTCCACCTTTCGGAGGAACGTACACATCCATGCAAACCCTAAACTCCCTGACCCCAAATATCCCCGAACATCTACTGACTTTACTCGACTCGTATCAAATTGAATTCGTGGCGCTCGATTCTCAGGATGACCAATCCTTGATCTGCTTTTTCCGTGGTCGCCGTGAATGGCATTTAGATTTCGAAGATGACGAAGCAATTGTATTCGTTCGGGAAGCTATTACTTAAAAAATCGGTGGTGGTTAGATAGTAAGTAATGACCAGAGGTGACAGTCACTTACAAGGGTGTTTTATGAAGAAAGCACGCCGGTCAAGCAACAAGATGCAGGGTGTAGGGCTAATTTATAAGTGACTGTCACCTTATATAAAAATATTCATCACTTACCTTTTTACCACTATCAATAAATCTTATAGAGGTGCACCTATGACTTTCCCAACTATCAAAGACAAACCAATTTTGCCTACGACCTATCTTTTGATTGCTATTATAATTATGCCGTTGTTATCTTTGCTTTTCCCGGCGGCGAAGTTCATCTCACTGCCCTGGAGCCTGGTAGGGTTGCTCCCATTTTTCACCGGAATCGCTATCAACATCAGCGCAGATCGGCAATTCCAACGACACAACACCACGGTGAAGCCGTTTCAGCCATCATCGGCCCTGGTTGTAGATGGCATTTTACATCTCAGCCGCAATCCCATGTATTTGGGATTTACCCTGATCTTGCTCAGTATTGCTATTCTCTTGGGAACTGCGGCACCGTTCCTGGTTATTCCCCTTTTTGTATGGTTGATGAATGAGCATTTCATCAAAGCTGAGGAACAAAAGCTGGAAAAAAGCTTTGGTTCTGCCTGGTGGGAATATACTCAAAACGTACGCCGCTGGGTCTAGGTTTGTGGTATGCTAGAAGTCAGAGAAGTAACCAGCAAGCATATAGCTCGTTCCGCCGCTCCCTTTTGCTCGTTCCACCGCTCCCGCGGTGGAACACGTACAAAGACGCTCCGCGTCCCTCCCTTGACGCAGGATAACCGTTCACTCCCCTCCTCCTTCAATCCCCCGCCACGGGGGCCAACGAATAAATTCAAGGCTGGTGTGCGTGCGAACAAGTTCGCCTTTCACCTACGTGGATTATGCCGTTCTGGAGAGGGTGAATAATTACGACGCAGGAGCGTCACCATTGCGGTGACACCGCGGAGCGATGTCACCAGAATGAAGGAGCGTCACCAGAATGAATCAATCCAATCATGAATGAAACCATTCTCATTGTCGATGACGAACCCAAAATTGTCAGGCTGGCCTGTGATTATCTGGAGAAGAACGGCTTCCGGGTCTTATCGGCTGGCGATGGCAAGGTTGCCTTGACCATAGCTCGGCGCGAAAAACCGGACTTGATTGTGCTCGACCTGATGTTGCCGAGCATGGATGGGCTGGATGTATGCCGCACCTTGAGGAGCGAGTCTGCTGTGCCCATCATTATGCTCACAGCGCGAGCGGAGGAAAGCGATCAACTCATCGGGCTGGAACTAGGCGCAGACGATTACATCACCAAGCCATTCTCGCCGCGTGCGTTGGTTGCCCGCGTGCGAGCGGTGCTGCGCCGGGTTGAAGGCAATCTGGGGCAGTCAAGTTTGATCCGGGCCGGAGATTTGGAAATCGACCTCAAGGGGCATTCTCTCACCCACGCTGGAGAAACCGTTCATCTGACCCGCAACGAGTTCAAATTGCTGACCGTGCTGGCCCAACATAGCGGCCAGACACTCTCGAGGGAGCAATTGCTCGAACAATTACATGGGGTTGTTTATGAAGGCTACGACCGCAGCATTGATTCCCACATCAAGAATTTGCGCAAAAAAATCGAGCCAGACCCCGCCGACCCAATCTACATCCAGACTGTTTACGGCATCGGCTACAAGTTCAACAATCAGGTTTTGATGTGAAAAAACGAAATTTTCCCCGCCATCACCACCCCCGGAAATATAAATCGCCGCCCTGGCAGCATTGGGAACACGAGCATAGCTTTAGAAATTGGGCTAAGGCATCTCCGCGCAAACGTGGGCTTTTTTTTCTTCGTTTTGCGGGCGTCTTTGGCTTGATGGTTGTATTGCTGCTGGGCGGCATGGGTGCGTTGGCATTCCTGCTCTCGCGTCTGTTCGGTGGCGGGGGGAAAATAGCTGCCCTGGTCTGGGTGGGAGGCTGCGGTTTGTCGCTAGCCTTACCCCTACTTGCTGGGGTGGTGGCTGTGCGCGTTTTCCGGGGCGTGGCCGCGCCCCTGGCCGATGTCATGTCGGCTGCCGACGCCGTCGCCGATGGTGATTTGAATGTGCGAGTCCCAGCGCCGAGTCACGGCCCCAAGGAATTCGCCCGTCTGGTTAATTCCTTTAACGAGATGACTGCCGCGCTCGAACACGCCGAGCAACAACGCCGCAATCTCACCGCTGATGTGGCTCACGAATTGCGCACGCCTCTTCACATTATCCGGGGAAACCTGGAGGGGGTTATTGATGGTGTTTATGAACCCACCTCGGAGCATATCAACGCCACTTTGGAGGAAACCCGGCTGCTGGCTCGTCTGGTCACCGATCTGCAAACCCTTTCGCTGGCCGAGGCGGGGCAGCTTCCCATGCGCGCTGAACCCGTCAACATACCTGATTTGCTGGCAGATGTGCACACCAGTTTCAACGGGCAGGCTGAAGCCAAAGGAATCGAATTAAGCCTCAAAGTGGTTGATTCGGTTAAGGGGCTGGAAGTACAGGGGGATGCCGATCGGCTGGATCAGGTCTTGGGTAATTTGGTCGCCAATGCCATCCGGCACACGCCCGCGGGTGGGCAAATTGATCTGGAAACGGTAGCCTGCCGCGAGGGAGTCCGAATCTCCGTGCGCGATAATGGGGAGGGGATTCCGGCTGACGATCTACCTCACATTTTTGATCGCTTCTGGAAAGGGGATCGAGTCCGAGCGCGCGCCGACAAGTCGGGCAGCGGTTTGGGTCTGGCCATCGCCCGCCAATTGGTCACGCTCCACGAGGGAGATATTGCCGTCGAGAGTAAAGTCGGTCAGGGCACCACATTTACGATCCGATTGCCTTAGCTTCTCGATTTTCTGGGGTAAATCGAGCCAGTCTTTACATAGCATACTCTCGAAATGCACGACCGTGCCCACCGGTGACCTGTGGACTACTTTCAAAGATCAATTATCTTTTCAGCCAATAAATAAACCCTCGACCCCAAATCATTAGGCCATCGTTCATTCGGATTTATATCTAACCTACGCGCTCGTTGAATAGCTTGTTCAACAAATGGAAGAAATTGGTCTGGATTCAAATTGCTTTTGTTGTACTCACCCAATATTTCTACCAACTCTTTTCCCAAACGAGTTCGATACCCATCCTTTAAGTTTTGTCGAAACTCCTCAAGGACATCTTCAGAATACTCATCCAAAGACTTCAAGTGCAACAATAACCACAACTCAAAACAAGGGTTGCTAACTGCTAACCTGTAATTCTTCTGATGGCATTTCTGGGCAATTTCCGACAATTTAGCATCTCTCCAGCGGTCCACATCAATTACTAACCAAAACTCGTCTTTATCTTCCAGATCCGAGTAGTCATCTCGAAATTTGTCTAAGCTCCGAATAATCTTCTTTGGAGAGGAGGCAGTAACATCATCTCTTTCCAGGTGATAAACTTTGATTTTAGAATTGATATATTGAGATGCCAAACATCGAAAATATTTTGGCTCTGTCTTTACTCCCTCAGAAGCTATTATAATTAATTTGGCATCTCGAACCCCACTTAATCGCTGGCGAGGTTTAAATCTCCGTGGCATTTACCCCTCCTCTTGCTCGCAAAAGGACATATTGCCAAACACCGGAATAGCTCCATACCGTCCCATCATATAGCCTTTTTCTATGTCTTTATCATAACGAGGTGCGTACTCCTCTAAAGAATATACGTGAGAAGCGCCGTTCTGGTCTTTTTCTACAAACCAAATTTCATCACGCCGCAATAAGTCTTGATCCAGCAAATGGGATTCGTGTGTGGTGGCAATAAGCTGACTTTCTGAAACCCCATTACTTAAAAACAGTTTGATTAACTCATAGCTGAGCTTAGGATGAAGACTGCGATCAAGCTCATCCACAATAAACACTTTATCCTCATTATCAGGGTTAACCAATCCCGGCAATAAATCTAATAAACG
>JAYELX010000410.1:0-5432 GCA_034717875.1 Chloroflexota bacterium
AGATAGAATTCCCCCGTGAATGAATTCACGGTCTGACACGTGAAACACGTTTGCCAAAGGCACGCAAAGCGCAAACGTGTTTTGCTCTGCACGCCACTGGCTAATGAATCCGACTTCAGCTTTCACTCTGCGTGCCGTTGGCAAACCTGCAATTTATTAGCAGACGGGTTGCGCAAATTGTAAAGTTGATTTTCGGGCAAATATTATCCCTTATAAACCATGCTAAAAATTCGATCAATCCTAAAATTCGTTGTTATATTTTTGCACGGAAGCGTTGTCATTTGTATTTTGAGGGGCAAAATCGAATTAACCTTCATAAAACGTGTTTTGCTCTGCATGCCTCCGTCAAATACGTTTCCTATAGCAGCCACCGAATTCATTCGGTGGACTCGTTGACTAAAAACAGAATGAAATCCTATTACGTACTAAAACATTGGCTAAAACTAACCCGCTGGCAGGCGCGCCGGGCCAGAACAGCGTTGCGTTGGGGCAGCCAAAAACTCACCTCCGCCCCGATTGTGTTCGGCAACGCCATGCCAAAATCAGGCTCGCACTTGTTAACCCAAATTTTGGAAGGGCTGGTGGATTTGGGCCCATTCGTGAACCCCGGATTCCCGCCCGTCAACCGCAATGAGGCCAATTTGCCCCTCCCGGATGAAGCTGTTCTGGCGAATATCCGTCGGATGCGACCGGGCGATATTCGCTACGGCTACATTCACGCGTGTGAACCCTATCTTTCGTTGTTAACCCAGGCGAATCGCGCCACCATATTCATTTACCGCGACCCGCGCGACATGCTGGTTTCGCACGTATTCTATGCCACCGATATGTATCCCGGACACGGCATGAACCGCTATTACACCGAAACCCTTAATTCCATGGAAGCGCGCCTCAACGCCGCCATCGAGGGCGTCACCAAGCCGGGAGCGGAACTGGCCAGCGTGCGCCAACGTTATCAAACCTACTGGGACTGGTTCGAACATCCCCGCGTCCTTTGCTTACGTTTCGAAGACTTGATTTTGGATAGAGACGCGGCCCTGGCAAAGTTGTTGGATTATTTAGAAGATTTTGGATTTACGCCGAAGGTATCACGACCCCAAGCTGTAAAGACACTCGAAGCCGCCATCGCGCCGCGCAAATCGGGTACATTCCGCAAGGGGCAGCCGGGCAACTGGCGTCAGCATTTCACCGAGGCCAACAAAGCCCTGTTTAAGCAAGTGACAGGAGATTTGTTGGTGCGGCTGGGGTATGAGGTGGATGGGGATTGGTAGATTGGGGAATAGGGGAGAGATTGTGTCAATTATAATCAGGACGGGTCAACAGCTGGTCTTCTACCGATTTATAAACTCATACGGTGTGACCATCTTTATCTCCCCCACTCGTCCCAACACCAAAATGTCTTTATCCAGTGATATTAGAAAAGCGACTTTTCCTACCACCGCGCAGGCTACAAACTTGTCATCTTTGGGATCGCGGGTGAAAACAGGGATTTCTCCCAGAACAGGCATCAGCTCGGCTTTGGCTTGCAGCAGCATGAGCAACGTTTCGCCCTCGTCTGGGTGAATAAGGGTCTTCATTTTCGGACGCGCCAACACATCTTCCAGTTCTGCGATCAATTCTGGCGATGAAATAATTTCAATTTCATCCCTTAGCCACAGATCCTCAAGAATGTGTTGGATAGCCGCCCCAGGCCGGATCAAGTAGTGAATGAATACGCTGGTGTCAATCACCACACGAGTCATGGGGCTATCCTTCGTGGGCTTCCTGGCGGGCTTGCTCGATTAAAGCGTCTACTTCGTCAGCGCTTAAATGTGCTGCCCGCATCGAAGCCGCTGCTGAAGCTGCCTGCAACTGTTCGCGCTGCCATCCCTGTTCAGCATTGAGCAATTGCTGATAGCGTTCATACGCTATAATCACGACGCGTGGCTTCCTATACCGCTTGACGATCACATCATCTCCGCGCATGGCTTGTTCCATCACTTCTCCGAAGCCCTGTTGAACTTGGGTAGATTGAATTTGTGAGCTCATTATTCACTCCTTGTGTTGAGTATTTTATACAACTTATCCAACATAAGCATAACAAAAAGGGAAACCTTTGTCAATTACAGAACTTGCCCCTTACAAAATACTGCTCAAACATCTCCGACACCGCGCCCGTCGCACGATGGCCGCGCTCCGGCATGGGCATAAATTGAAACGCTCCCCCATCCTATTCGCCAATAGCTTCCCCAAAAGCGGCACGCATCTGCTCACCCAGGTTTTACAGGGGCTTACCCGCATTTCTCCAGCCGTCGATAGCGGGCTGCCGGCCATCCTCACTTTCGATGGACCCACGGGGCAGCCGCGCCCGCTGGATGATATTCTCGCCGACCTGCGCCGCCTGCGTCCCGGTGATGTCGCCTACGGCCATCTGCACGCCCTACCCGCTGTGACTGCCGAACTTACCCACGAGGGGACTGCCACTTTCTTCATTTACCGCGACCCGCGCGATGTGGTCGTCTCCCACGTCCATTACGTCACCGAGATGCAGACCGACCACGTTCACCACCAATATTACGCTGAAGAATTGCAAAATTTCGACGAGCGACTGACCACCAGCATTTTGGGCCGCCCGGGGTTGGATGTGCCTTTTCCCGATATTCGCGCCCGCTTCGAGCCTTATTTAGGCTGGCTGGATCGATCTGAGGTACTGGCGCTGCGCTATGAGGATTTTATAATGTCCCGGGACGAAACTTTGCTGCGGGTGCTGAATCATGCCCGGGCCCGCGGGTTGGTCATCACCCTGGAGCAGAATCAGACCTTACAGGTTCTAGAATCAGCCATCAACCCGGCCCAATCTCCCACCTTCCGCAGCGGAAAAGTGGGCAAGTGGCGTCAATCTTTCACCGCAGAACACAAGTCCCTTTTCAAAGCCATCACCGGTGACTTATTGATTCGGTTAGGCTACGAGGATTCAGATGACTGGTAAAACGAATCGGCGCGGCGTTTCAGTCGTCATCAGGGCTTACAATGAGGAAGAGCACATCGGCCGTTTGCTGACCGGCATCACCCAGCAGACGTTGAAGGATGTCGAAATCGTGCTGGTGGATTCGGGTTCGACCGACGCGACGGTTTCGATTGCATCCCGTTACGCCTCTGTCAAGGTGGTGCATATCAGCCCAGAAAATTTCACTTTCGGGCGTTCGCTGAACATGGGAATCGAGGCGACTTGTGGCGTGTTTGTGGTCATCGTCAGCGCGCATTGTTACCCCGTTTATCCCGACTGGCTGGAGCAGCTTTTGATGCCTTTCGATGACCCGGAAGTGGGACTCAGCTATGGCAAGCAGCGCGGCGGGGAGACTAATCAATACTCGGAGCATCAGTTCTTCCGCAAGTATTTTCCCGATGTATCGCAGCCTCGTCAGGGGCATCCGTATTCCCATAACGCTAATGCGGCTATCCGCCGGGAGCTTTGGGAGCGGCATCCCTACAATGAGACTCTTACCGGCCTGGAAGATTTGGCCTGGAGCAGCTGGGTTCAGGAAGATGGCTATGCGATTGCTTATGTTGCTGAAGCGGAGACCGTGCACGTACACGCTGAGAAGCCGGCTCAAGTTTATAATCGCTATCGGCGCGAAGCCGTTGCCATGAATCAGATTTTGCCGCAAAGTCATTTCACTTTGTGGAATTTCCTGCGTTTGTGGCTGGGAACGACTTTTGCAGACTTGCTGCAAGCCCGCCGTGATGGGGTTTTGGTGGAAGAGTGGAAGGGTATCATTTTGTTTCGGTTGATGCAGTACTGGGGTACGTATCGGGGTTATCGCTATGCGGGCAAGATTGACGCCCAGCTTCACCAGCAATTTTATTACCCGCCCGGAATTCTCGATGAGAAGACTCCGGCACCGCGGCGAGTCAAGCCAATTGATTACGGGGAGGGTTTGTAACATGGCCGCACTCTCGTGCGGCACTACGAACGAGGGTGGTTGGGGTATAATTTGAATGAGGAGAGTGCCAGATGGTTGATAAAAAGCAGATAGACGCCTTTCGCGACCGAATAGTAACTGAATTCCAGCCAGAAAAAATTATTTTGTTTGGGTCGTATGCGTATGGCAAACCTAACAAAGATTCTGACGTGGATATTTTGGTTGTTTTACCATTTGAAGGAAAAAGCGCTCATAAAGCAACCGAAATTATCATGGCGGTAGGCCATCCTGGCTTTCCTGTAGACTTGTTAGCGCGGACTCCAGAAAAGGTGAAAGAGCGCATCTCAATGGGTGATTTTTTTATGAAGGAAATTTTCAAACAGGGTGAGAGTATATATGAAGCCGATTACGCTTGAATGGATACAAAAGGCCGAAGGGGATTTTGCTACGGCTGAACGCGAATGGCGAGTTCGCGAGGATCCTAACTATGATGCTGTTTGCTTTCATAGCCAGCAATGTGTTGAAAAATACATAAAAGCCCGGCTTCAAAAAGCAGAAACTCCCTTTACAAAAACGCATGATTTAGTGATGTTGCTCGATTTGGTGAAATCTATCGAGCCGCTTTGGGAACCTTTTCGAGAATCCTTCCAACGATTGACAAGTTATGCGGTGATTTATCGCTATCCTGGAGAGAGTGCAGATAAAGGTGATGCACGTGAGGCGATACAAATTTGCCGCGAGGCGCGACAGGCGATAAGAATTTCTTTGGGTTTAAAAATATGACAAAAATCGTCGCCCTCGTTCCCATGCGCCACCACTCCCAACGCGTGCCGGGGAAGAATTACCGCCCGCTGGCGGGCAAGCCGCTCTTTCATCACATCATCGCCACCCTGTTGGATGTGCCCGAAATTACCGAAGTGTTGATTGATACCGACAGCCCCGAAGTGACCGCCGGCCTGCAGGAGCATTTCCCTGATGTGAAAGTGATCCCGCGCCCCGAACACCTGCGCGCCGACGCCATCCCCATGAACGAAATCCTGACGTATGATACATCCCAGGTGGAAGCCGATTTCTACTTGCAAACCCACAGCACCAATCCGCTGTTGCGGGCGGAGACGATTTCAGGCGCTATCCAATCTCTAACCTCCAATTACCCGGCCTACGATTCTCTCTTTTCCGTCACCCGCCTGCAAACCCGTCTGTGGGATCAGTTCACACGCCCCATCAATCACAACCCCGCCATTCTACTACAAACTCAGGATTTGCCCCCGATCTACGAAGAGAATTCTTGTATTTACATTTTCACCCGTGAGACTCTGCTGACGCGGCGCAACCGTCTTGGCCACCGCCCGCTGATGTTCGAAATCCCCGCCTCCGAAGCGTGGGATATCGATGAAGAATTGGATTTTGAAATTGTTGATTTTTTGATGAAGGACAAGAGTCGATGAATCAGGGATCAGTGAATCAGGGATCAGTGAATCAGGGATCAGTACATCAGGGATCAGGTGACTGGTCTACTGGCCTACTGAT
>JAYELX010000410.1:5532-11322 GCA_034717875.1 Chloroflexota bacterium
GATTTTGAAATTGTTGATTTTTTGATGAAGGACAAGAGTCGATGAATCAGGGATCAGTGAATCAGGGATCAGTGAATCAGGGATCAGTACATCAGGGATCAGGTGACTGGTCTACTGGCCTACTGATTCCTGGTCTACTGGTCTACTGATCCCTAGTCTACTGGTCTACTGGTTTACTGATACCTGGTACCTGCCACTTGCCACCTATGACAACCATACTTTTCACCGCCCCCTACATGATCCCCTTCCTCGACCGCTTCCGCCCGGTGCTGGAAAACTCTGGCTTGGAATTAATCGTGCCAAATGTCGAGGAACGCATGAACGCAGAAGATTTGCTGGCCTTTGCGGGTCAGTTCGATGGCACCATCTGCGGTGACGATCATTATACTCCCCGCGTGCTAAAAGCCTGCACCCCGCGGCTTAAGATCATCTCCAAGTGGGGCACGGGGATTGATTCCATTGATCAGGCCACCTGCGCCCGCTTGGGGGTCGAGATTGGCAACACGCCCAACGCTTTCACCCTGCCCGTGTCGGATAGTGTCATCGGCTATATGCTGGCCTTTGCCCGGCGTCAACCGTGGATGGATCGAGCCATAAGATCGGGGCAATGGGATAAGATTCCGGGCCGGTCGCTGAGTGAGTGCACGCTGGGTGTGATTGGTGTTGGCAATGTCGGCAAGGCAGTTATCCACCGGGCGCGTGCTTTTGGCATGGAGCTGCTGGGCAATGATATTATCGAGATCGAACCTGATTTTAGGCGCGAGAATCGGGTAGAGATGGTGTCTTTGGATGTTTTGTTGCGGCGGGCCGATTTTATCAGCGTGAATTGCGACCTCAATCCCACCAGCCAACATTTGATAGATGCTGAGACTTTGGCGCTGATGAAACCTGAGGCTGTGCTCATCAACACAGCCCGCGGCCCCATCGTGAATGAATCCGCTTTGGTTGAGGCGTTACAAAGCAAGAAAATTGCCGGGGCTGCGCTGGATGTTTTCGAGCGGGAGCCTCTCCCAAGGGAGAGTTCCCTGCTCCAGATGGACAATGTCATGCTGGCTCCCCACAACGCCAATTCCAGCCCCGCAGCCTGGGAGCGAGTCCACTGGAATACGATCCGTAATTTGCTGGAGGGGCTGGGGATCGATACTGCAAATCTGCGAGAGGACAGATGAGCAAAGGAGTTGTGAATCGTGAATAAAGAATTTTACGTGGTCATCGAACGCGATGAGGATGGTTTCTTCGTTGGTGAAGTACCACAATTGCAAGCATGCTACGCACAAGGTACAACCTTGGATGAGTTAATGACGAATATCCGAGAGGTCATTAGCTTGTGTTTGGAAGAAGCTATCGAAACGGAAACCCTAATCCCTGATTTCGTCGGCATTCAGAAGGTGTCAATCTGATGTCTCGTTTGCCAATGCTCAGGGCTAGAGAGGTGATTCGTGCTTTGGAGAGAGCAGGCTTCCGAGTTGTCCGTCAGAAAGGGAGTCACGCCCGTCTACGTCACGAGGATGGTCGTGTTGTGACAGTCCCTGTACATCCAGGACAAGATATTGGACGAGGGTTATTGCGCAAAATTCTTCGGGACGTTGACTTGTCCCCAGATGAGTTTTTAAAGCTATTGTAAACAAGTGGCAAATCTGTAAATGAGCAAATGACGGTAATTTCTCAGCGCTGTGGCCGGTGTCCTCACCGAGCCACCGGGCACGGTCAGGAGACTGACCTGAGTCTCCCCAAGTTATTGAAATGATACAAATGACGGATCAAAAAACGATGTTAATCACCGGAGCGGCGGGGGGCATTGGCCGTGCCACGGTGAAATTGTTTGCAGGGAAGGGCTGGCGCGTGATTGGTGTGGATCGGCAATTGTTTGGGGACTCATTTCCCGCAGATGGGCTTTTCATCCGCGCCGATATTTCTGTTGGCTCGGCTTTGGAACAGATTTTCGCTCAGGCCGAAGGGTTTACCGACACGTTGGACGCCTTGATCAACAATGCCGCTTATCAGATCACCAAGCCGTTGTTGGAGACCAGCGTGGAAGAGTGGGACGATGTCATGGCGTCGAATTTACGCTCGGTGTTTTTGGGTGCAAAGCTGGCCTATCCATTGCTGAAAACTCAGGGAGGCGGAGCGATTGTGAATGTATCATCGGTGCACGCTGTAGCTACATCTAAGAATATTGCCGCTTATGCCGCCAGCAAGGGTGGATTGTTAGCTTTGACCCGGGCGATGGCGATCGAGTTCGCTCCCGATAATGTGCGCGTTAATGCTATTTTGCCCGGGGCTGTGGATACTCCCATGCTGCGCGCCGGGATGAACCGCGATCACGCCGGCGGAGGCACAATCGAGTCTCGATTGGAAAATCTCGCTCGCAATACGGTCAGCGGTAAAGTCGGCAAGCCTGAGGAAATTGCCCGAGCTATTTATTTTTTAGCCGATGACGAGCAATCTTCTTTTATAACCGGTCAACCTTTGATCGTTGATGGCGGGGCAACGGCCCGACTGAGTACGGAGTGATTCGGATTGATGTCTGAATTCCGTCAAACGTTCAAAAATCTGTTTCCATCTGCTCTTTGGGAACCATTGAGCGAGACCCGCTACGCCCTCCAGCGTGCTGCCCAATGGCCCGCGGCAATGTTGCACCCCTGGCGGAGGGAGAGCATGGCGCGATTGGACGCGCTCGAGGGTACACACAGGGGGGAACGCTGTTTCATCATCGGCAACGGCCCCAGCTTGAAAGAGACTGATGTTTCCCTGCTGAAAGACGAACATACTTTTGGGATGAACAGAATCTATCTGGCTTTCCCGGAATGGGGCTTCCGCACCAGCTATTTGGTCTCGGTCAATGATTTGGTTATCAAGCAATGCGTGGATGATTTTCTGGCTTTGGATATGCCCCGTTTTTTCTCCTGGCGCTCGCGGCAATTTTTCCCCAATTTACCAATCACCAGTTTACCAACCTTCCTGCACACCACTTATACGGGCCCAAAGTTTGCCCAACATGCCCGCGGCCGCTTGTGGGAGGGAGCGACAGTGACTTACGTGTGTCTGCAATTGGCTTTCCACATGGGGTTCGAAAAAGCGATTTTGATTGGGGTAGACCACAGCTTCATCAGCAAAGGTGAGGCCAATAAAACCGTGATTTCGCAAGGCGATGACCTCAATCATTTTGACCCACGCTATTTTGGGGAGGGCTTCCGCTGGCAATTGCCCGATTTAGATACGTCAGAGGCGGCTTACACTCTAGCTCGCCAAGCCTACGAATCCGAGGGTCGGGAAGTTGTCGATGCGACCCTGGGAGGAAAATTGCAGGTCTTTCCGAAGGTGGATTATCTTTCTTTGTTTTCGTGATGCTGTTCGAAAAGATCAAGCTTAACGCAGAGTCGCAAAGACGCAGAGAAAAGGTGCAATTTATTGCTTCAAATAGAGCAAAGCGTTATTGCCCAGCAGGAGAATTGGAATTAAAATCAGCATGGGTGAGAAAGTGGTGAAAACGTTTCGGGGTTTGCAGTGACGACGAATTCGACTGCTTAGTTGGTTCTAATGAAACGATGTTTTAGTGTACGACAGCTAATAAGTTGATGCGTGTTAAAATCATGCTTCGGATTATTAAGAAGATACACAATCCTGATGTCATCGCAGCATTGCTAGAAACGTAAATCGTAATTGCTCAAAATGTTAGTGGTGCATTGGATCTGTTTTTGGATGCGTTGCACCACGAGTCTGCCCATAAGACCCGAACTGCAACGCACTCTCCAAAGTGCAATGCAGTTCTACCACCATCATTTTGAGCAACTATCGTAAATCGTATGACTACAGTTCAGAATCTACAAGCGTGGCTGAATTTTAGAAAATATGATTTCGTGTAAAAAGCCAGCAACGCTCGCAAACTCTACTGTATCAAGCAAATCTTCTATGTCATTCTTACTGAAATCACTAACTTTTATTGAATGAGATTCAAGAATATCAAAAAACTCTTCAAGCACCTCATCATATTGTACCTGTAGCGCATATTTTCCACGTGTGTTAGCTATAGCATTGATCTTACTTCTGCTCATTTCATCTTTGATCTCATTCATAGATACCTCCACATAAAGCTTTTATATGACTACAAAAATCTTATACGCTTTTATCAAGTTGACTTTTTACGCCAAACTCCTCGATCAATATGCTCAACTAAATTCAAGCTGTCCAGGTTTTGAAGTTGCTGCCGAATTTTAGCTTTTATGTTTTCGTTATCAGGATATTGTTGCTTAAAAACACTTTCATAAGCATATATATCTTCGTTTGTGAAATCCTTTTCGGGAAGGATACTATACACAAGTCTTGTCCACCCAATCAAATCTCTTCGAGATGGTTGAGGTCGTTGTAGCGTTTTTAGCTTTTCGGAAAGTGCTTTTTGCGCCTCTGATTTTTGTTGAGATTTGGCTTTTCTAGACGATGCTTGCTCCATAAACAGGTGTGAATATATTCCAATAAACTCCTCGTCAGGAATTACTCGGTTGGGAGAAAACTTGAGTCGATTATACACTTGGTAAATATCCAAAACCACCTCATCTAACTCATTTCCCTCTAACGCTAAATTTACTTCAATATTTTTTTGCAATCCCCCTACTGTTAAATTTGATGACCCTACTAAAAGAGATACTTTAGTATTGTCCCGCATTATATAAACTTTAGGATGATATGTGCTATAGCTATTACCAGAAGTATAGCAATAAAGTTTTAGGTTCTGATTTTTTTGTCCCATTGAATAGAGATATTCTAAAGCATCTGGAGACGTTACAGACATGTCAAGTCCCACCAAAAATTCGATATATCCTCCAGATTGCAATGATGTATTTATAGCCGATTCAATTAAACTTAATCCTGGGCGTGAAGCAAAAGCCACTGCAATGTGAACATCTTCCGCTTCGCTTATTTTTGACGATAGTTCAGATACAACATTAGAAGACATTACTTGAACATTCATTATTATCCTGTAAACCTAAATAAATGACAAAGAATTTCGGGTATGGGTTGTTTGAGTAAAAACGCTGCTTTATACAAATCTTTTTAAGTATTTGCGCAAACAAACCATTTTGGTGTATACCAACCTCGACAAGGATTGAAATCCACGGTTTGCCAAAGACACGCAAAGCAATAGCTGAATTCGGATGAATCCGACGCGTACTAGTACAGTCCGGCGGAAATTCCTTGGGGGCAATCTCCTAATTTCGCTTTGATTGAAATCGCCCGTTGGGGCTGTCGCCGAACGTCGATCTTCATTGACGCGGCTGCGTCCACGCAGGTGGACGCTCAGCGAAGCTCTTATGCCCGACTTCAGTCGCAAGTTTTTGGAGGCCTTAGCATTTGAGCCCTGTTCAGCTCTCTACCAAATTGATTATTTGAAGTTCATTATCTCCGTGCGGACATAACTGCTACCTGGTGGCGAAAATTCCTTGGGGGTAATCTCATTGCAAGCTGAGCGGAGCCCCCGGCAGGTATGCTTCGCGATCGTGCCTCGCAATGAGATTAACTTTGAGCGGGAATAACCTTCAAAGGATTTACGCCGTGATGTACTAATCAATTTTGCACGCTGTGCGGGCACTACAGCCAGGCAAACTTAAGCTAACAACCGCTATGAACCTGCAATCTATAAGTAGGCGGCTTGCACAAATTATAAGGGTGAGCTTAATGAAAAAACAGACCCTTTGGACCATACCGTGACTTTTTTAAAAAAAACAGGAGAAATCCGAAATTTTCGGTATCTTGTGCTAATTCTATCTGATTTTTCGAAAAGTTCAACTTCTT
>JAYELX010000411.1:0-2209 GCA_034717875.1 Chloroflexota bacterium
GGAATATTAATTACCCTGATCAGCGTTATTACTGTGATAGGGATGATATTGGTTGGCTGACAAAACCCCATTTTAATGTGTAATGTGTCTTCTCAGTATTATTGAAATGATCGCGAAAGGGTGAAACTTCAGCTCAGGAGGCTGGCTCTATAGAAAGTTTTTCCCCAAGGTATGCCAGCATTTCTTGAGCCAATTCAATGACAGCTGCTGGCTTTGCACTATTATCAATGATGTTGGTCGTATCATAAAGCGCACGGGTGCGAGATTCTAATTCCCGGTTGAGTGACCTGCCCCACGCTGCCGGCACTTCGCCTGTCAAAACATATTCTCGTCCAAATATGCGCACAACACTCCCATGTTTCGATGGTATATCAACATCAGGCTTAAGATATATTAGTGCCTTTGCAGCTAACTCAGCAGACGTATACGCACCCACAAGGGCCAGATGAAATGCTTGCTGCGAAAGAGCTCGTTTAGCCTCATCGAGATGAATTTCAGCTTTGCGATAGAGATTTTGTGCTTCCAATCTTCGAATTTGTGTCTCTTCCATACGATACAACTCCACGCCATGACAGGTTGCATCGAATATTAGATAATTTTGAGGCTCAATCAGGTCACTTAGATTATAAGCCATCGGAGCGATGAACTCGTCCGTCGTTATCGTTGTATTCCAAGCAATATCTGCGATGGCATCGGTTTGGCTCGGGTAGATTTTGTCACCGAAAACAAGAATATCCACATCGCTCTCAGGGTGCGCCTCGTCGCGGACAACACTACCAAAGAGTATGATACAGGCAATGTTTTGACCAATCTCACTGCCAATTAACCGCCGCGTAAATTCCTGGGCGGCCTTTCGTTTAACCATATTGGCAGAGGGAGTTTTTACCAGTACACTTGACATGGTAACATCATACCATAAATCTACCCCCGCCAATGGAGGATTTCAGTTGCCTACAAAAACTTCATCTTCATCCTATACTAAAATTCGGGTGCAAAAAAGGGCTAAAGACGACGATTGGATTCGAGATTTTTTAGGCCAGACTGCCTTTGGAATTATGGCGACGGTTCGGGATGGACAGCCGTTTCTGGTGACGCGCAATTTCGCTTACGACCAATCGGCGCATGCAATCTACATGCACGGAGCGAAAAAGGGTCGCACATACGAAAATATTCAAGTCAACGATAACATAAGTTTCAGCGTCAGCGAGATGGGACGATTGCTGCCCAACGAGCAGGCCATGGAGGTCAGCGTCGAGTACGCTGGAGTGGTCGTTTTTGGGCGCGTCTCCCTGGTGGAAGAACTCGAAGAAGCCAGACACGGCTTGCAATTGCTGCTGGATAAATATTTTCCCGGCATGCACCCTTCCGATGATTCTATCTCGGATGACGATGTTAAAGCCACCGCCGTTTTCCGCATCGACATCGAGAGCTGGAGCGGTAAAGAGCATAAGGCGGAAGACGATTTTCCTGGTGCGTTTTTTTACGATGAGTTAGTTGAAAGCTGATGATTTATAGTCTGTTCGCCAGCCACGCATGCCGTTAATCCTTCCAACATAAAGGCAAATCGCAACCTTTTTGTGCTATACTTGTGAGGCATGGGGCAATGTTATGCTTGCTTCGTGCGTGTTGCCGTTTGTGGGAACGGGATTATGGAGTTAGCTACTTTTAGAGAAAACAAAGATGAAACTTTACGGTATTACGTCAAAAAGCAAATTCAAAGAATATGTTGAAATAGAATTCCAAGTAGAGCATAGAGAAGTCTTGCTTGAAGATTGGCTTGAAAACAACTCGGATGATATAATTGAAAATGGGCAACTACTTATCATTGGGCGTCAAGTAACAACGAACTTAGGTGGATTCATCGATTTACTTGCAATTGACCGACGGGGTGATGTAGTAGTCATTGAAATTAAAAGAAACCGCACTCCTCGAAAAACAATTGCTCAAGCTTTAGAATATGCGTCTTTTGTTGAGAAAATAGGTTATGAACAACTTGAAGATATTTTAAGAACGTATATTGGAGACAATTCAGTAAATCTTGCTCAGTATCACAAAGAATATTTTGACTTGAGTAGTGACGAGGCCAGTGTTTTTAACCATGACCAAAAAATTGTAATTGTTGGTCAGGCAATCACATCGGAAATACGTCAAACATCAGCTTTTTTACGCACTAAAGGAATTCGGGTAACTTGTCTTGAATTCACTTTCT
>JAYELX010000412.1:0-11261 GCA_034717875.1 Chloroflexota bacterium
GTTGCTGTTGCCGTTGCCGTTGCCGTAGGCATGCAAAGCAAGGCATGCAAAGCAAGGTACACCAAGTGGGAGCACACTGTGTGGAAAAGCAAGGCACGCAGAGCGAGCAGCGCGATTTGTCAATATTGGTTACGAGCAAAGGGTGCTGAGGGGCAAAGACGCCGTGCAGCGTACACATTTCGTTAGGGGCATGAGATCAATGTTCAATTGAATGTTACCAATTGAAACCCGGATTTTCTCTCGCAAAAGTTGACAGCGTTCGAAAGTGCTAAATGTTAGTTTTATACTTTTGAAGCAATGAATTTGCATAAATAGCGGTTCGCTTCCACCGAACGTATTGACAATGTAAATATATCGAGATATAATTTGACCTGATGAACACCTTTTACACGTTACACAATATCGCCTTTGAATGGGATAGTCGTAAAGCAATAGCCAATTCTCGCAAACATGGTATTTCTTTTGAATTAGCCTGCGAAGCGTTTTTTGATCCCTTTGTTTTCTATCTGGATGAAGAAATTATCCAGGAAGAGATAAGAGAAACGATTATTGGAATGACAGCAAATTGGCGTTTACTTTATGTGGTTTATGTAATGCGGGAAGATTATATACGTATCGTATCTGCTCGATTGACGGCTAAGATAGAGAGAGAACAGTATGAAAATCAATAAATTAAAGGAACGTTTGCAGAAAAACCGACCAATGAAAATGATTAGTCTTCGAATGCCAGAAGATGTAGTAGAAGATCTCAAACGAATCGCACCTCTACTAGGATTTTCGGGCTATCAACCCTTGATGAGAACGTATGTTGGGCAAGGATTACGGAGCGATATGGAACGGCTAGATGGCAGTGTTGAACTATCGGTATTAGTTGAAAGTTTACGTAGCCAAGGGGTAGAAGATGACATTATTGCTTCTGCGATGAGCGAGGCGCAAAGCTTGGTATCAGCATAACCATTATCCTTCACAGGAAGTCATGGGCGGCACCTACCGATGAATTGCGTTGTCAAACCCCTGCGGAGTGCTACGCAATAGACAACAACACAACCACCACAACCCCCAACACATACCCCGGATAGCCAGGCACACGCGGCAATCGTTCTTTCCCCAGCCAACGCACGGCCCAGAACACGGCCAAAACCCAGACGGCCAGGCCAATTGAAACCGCTATCAAAACCCCCTGTCCCAACAAAGAAAATACCAGCCAGCCCTTTGCATCAGCCCCACCCAGATCGCCGCGCCACCATAAGGTGAGCGTGGTCCATTGACCCAGCCTGCTCAGCAATGCGCTTGACCGCCCGCTGGGTCGAGCGTGGACGGACAGTCGCTCGTTCTTATTCAGCCATGGGGGCTGAGGAAACACCCGCGTTCGCATAAACTGGCGCAAGAGCGGCGATCCAAACAAAGAACAAATATAAGGCTCGGCCTTTTCATAGCCGTGTTCATTTATCGAAATCCAAAGCCAGCGGAGACACTTCACGGCGTTTACCGTGTTTGTCTTCTTCACGCGTTTGCGACAAGAAGCATTGTGCTGTGTATCCACAATGGTGACACAGCGACGTATTCTTAAGCGCGCCCAGGGGCGGATAAGGTCCATTCTCGGCCATGCGAGCCAATTTTTTCACCACACCGCTCAAAGCATCCGTGGGGATAACAGGATCGTAGGTATCTGCTTCACCTGTCACACGGTCGAAAGCCCACAACTCGGGGGGAGATGGCCAGGGTTTATTCCCTATGGGCATGCCCGTTTGCTGAATCAACGAAAAGCGCAATGCGTCCTGTTGTAAATCTCTTACCAAAAGTCCAATCATAATTCGGATAGAGTGTTCATATTGTTTTGACCATACCATGACGGGGAACCAGGCAGGACGGCGGATGCTGGGCAATGTCAAGCCCACGCGGATATGTTGCTGAACCGCAGGCGGCTCTAAGCGTAGGGCTATTTCCCAATCCTCGATCAGAAACGCCCAGGTTCGGATATACACAAAGAAATTGTTCCAATCCCCGCCCATATTAGCGATAGCTCTGTGTAACCCAAAACGGTCTGACACATTAAAACGATGTTTCGGAAACGATGGATACAACTCAGGAGCCACAATGTCATGATGATTTCTGCGGTAGGCTTCCACCTGGTCGATATAGTCAACTGCCTTTTGCAAGGGAACTTCTTCAGCCATTCTGTAGCGGTTGAGAGCATCCTTCATGGTGCCTAGCTCTGGAGAATTACCGATTTTGTTGATACTTCTTCCACCGGCAGCGTCGGACAAGGCTTGCCAGACAGGATCGAAGAGGGGGACAGGTTCTGCGCCCGCCATCCACCAACGTGCAGCCGCAGGGCAAAAAGCATACAACAACGCGGCTAAGATGGGATGGCCGCGGGGGTTATCATCATCTAAAATTGCTGAAAACAAATCAGAATAATACATATATCATCCATAAAATATAAGGAGATGAAAGCAGATGCTGGGTAGTTTTTCGTCAGCGCAATTCAATCAAAAACGTCTACCCAACTTCACCTTACTCCCAACAAATCTTCATTAAGGTCTTGCTCTGGTGAAGACCACTCTTCATTTAAATACAGTGCTTTATCAAGGGATGGATAGTATTCTGGCTGTTCGCTGCCAAAGTTGAGATTCAACACGAGCTTGCTGCCATACGAACGTATCATGCTTGTGTTATCGAATACCGTCCTCCACACTAAGTTGACAAACACATACTCTTCTACGAGTAGATAGCCCTCTTCCGCCTTGTTGAAAAGGTGGCTGGTATCCACCTTTTCAACACCCAACCCCTCCTTGACCAAGACGGCGCGAAAGGCATGAACCGTGTATGGCAGTCCATCTCGCAAAGAACGGGCTCTGATGGGGGCAAAATATTTTACATATAATTTGAGCACCTTTCCTGGCAGCCATTTTTTTGATGCATTCTTACAAGTCATGATCGTCCTCCAATGAATTAACTGCTTTTTCTAAATCCTTTTCGCTGGGGGTAACGTAAATTCGGGTAGTGTTCAAACTGCTGTGCCCTAATAATTTGGCTACCTTCTCCAGCGTGACCCCTTCATTAATAAGTGACTTGGCGAAAGTATGCCGCAATGTGTGCGGAGTGACATCGTCCCCCAACCCAGCCTGCTCAGCAATGCGCTTGACCGCCCGCTGGGCCGAGCGTGGACGGACAGTCGCTCGGCGTTGGTTGATGAATAAAGCGCGCTTATCACTGCCCGGCCGGTATTGAAGCCATTCGTTCAAAATCTGGCGGCAAGCCGTGTTGAGGGGAATAGTGCGCTGCTTGAATCCTTTCCCATTGACGGTGGCCTGACCCTTGCGCGCGCTGATCTCGACATCGTCCAACGTCAGCGCACACAGCTCGCGCACGCGCAAACCAGTATTGACCAGCGTGATAACCATGGCCGTGTCCCGCAATCGCAGGATCCATAAACGGGGATAACGTTGACGCGCCAGAACCAAATCATCTTCAGCCGCCCGAATGAAAGCGGCTAGTTCGTTCTTGTCTAGCCATTTGGGGGCTAAGGAAACACTGTCCAGGTTGCGCACATGCAGGCCAGGATTCTGATCCACCCGCCCAACGGCCACCCCCCACTTGCCAAAAGCCACGATCGCAGCAATCTTGCGGTTGATAGTGTTGGGTTTCTGCCCTTTGACCAATAATTGCTGGCGGTAAGTCTGGACATCTTGAGGCTGGATGGCCTTGATTGAGAAGGTTTGCTCCCTATGCTCGCTGAACCAATGCATAAACCTTCGCGTGTCGCCGACATAGCCCTTGATGGTGAGCTGCGAGTAATCCTGTGCCGTTAAGTAATTTTCGAAAGTTGTGAGTGAGTTCATGGTTTATGATTCCTTTCGTCTATGCCCGTAGTGTTTGGGAGATAATTGATGATCAACCAGTCTGACAGGACGACAACGTTCGAGCCTTTTCCGGTGACGCGTGGGTATTTGTCCACTTATTTCATCCCTTCTTTATTGGATAACATTTTTACCTGAGAGGCTTCTTCTGCGATGAAGGTTTTCACTTGAGCGGGCCAACGATTTGCACTGCGGTGCTTTTCGACCAGGGCAGCATAAGACTTGAAAAAATGGGCTCTATCTGCCATCGTGTTGGTCGACAGGCATAAATACTCCCATCCAAAGACATCTACCACCTTGCCGATCAGCGCATGGGAAAATTCAGGTTCACCCAGATGCGTAACTCGCCTGATTGCGCTTTGTACCTCGCTCCAAGCATCGTACTGAGACGGGATGGGGTCAATTTCTGCGAGTATGTCGAAGGCCTCAGACCGCAGCTCAGATGGGTGCGGAAAAAAGCGCGACTTGCTGACGTGGGCCAAAGCCGCTTGTTTCAAAATAGGGCCTGGTAGATCAGCGAGCACCTGGATGTAAAGGGGGATGCGCTCTTTGATGAGATCATGATCCGAGTTCGTGTCCAGCCAATTTAGGATTTCCAGGATTGTCTTTTCAGATGCCATTTTAATGGCCTCCATTTGCTTGGTCTTGTCTGTCTCTGACGTACTCTGCCACTGCTGGGCTGATGCCGTTTGTGCTTTTTCTGCGCTTGGCAGATTTTTGATACGGTTTGGGCACTTTGCCGCTGATGGCCCAATCAGTTAGCCAAATCAAACTGCTGCGCTTTTTATCGCGCGTGATCCAGGCTTCCCAAAACCTGCGCAGCTCGGAGCTGGTAAAGTTATACTCATTGATCAGGCTTATGACCAGACCGCGTTGGTCAGGTAATGGCAAACGTTCGGTCGCTTGCTTGAAAATATCAAGCTCTGGTGAAATTTCATCGGTTGGGGGCTGGGGCTGGGGCCGTTTGCGATAACCGCGTTCCACCCACCCGTCTAGCACCACACCGGCGTAATTCAAAACGCTTTCAGGCTGGGCCTTACCCAAGGCCAAAGTTAGAGCGGCCGTCAACCACTGACCTCCCGTAGAGTCTTTCTGACGAGCGGTTTCGTCACAGCGTTTAGCCATCTGCTCGAAGCGTATCAAAGTATCCTGGTTGAGTTCTCGGCCCGTGTTCGAGAAAATATCCACGACTTCGACCAGGTCTGGATGAATAACTAAATTTTCAGCGGCGGTTGCAGCGATGGCACAGCCATCGTTAACCTCCTCCTCTATTCTCTGTGTAGTCTCTGTTAAGTACCTTATTAACATCGGGTCAACTTGACCTGATCGATCAGTCCATTTTGACCTCTTCCATGAGGTCATTTTGACCTGATGCATCGGGTCACCCGTTTTATCGGCTTCAGCATCATCATTTGCACTGCTTTTTAGATTGCGTTTTGCATCATCTTTTGATCTGGAATCGGGTTCGCCACCAACGTTTAGTGCGGGATCCGGTTCATCACCAGCATCATCAGCATATAAACGATTGAGTTCTGCGTAGTTTATCGAGTACCAATTGGTGCGGTCACGTGTATTATCTGAAAGTTTCTTTGAGATCAACATGTGTTGTTTTTCAAGGCTCCTGAAGGCACGCTTGATTGTACTTTCAGACCAGAAGGGGAAATTGTTTTCTTGCCAATCTGGGTACGAGTTGTACACCCACCATCGTCCTTGTTTGAAATGATGTTGCTTTTGGGGTGACAGGTTGGCTTCTGACTTTTGATAATGTCGCAGCCAGTAATGAACTTGCTGAATGGCAATGGCTTCGTTGAGACCCACCAGGGTGGCCAATGACGGCAACACCTGCAGTGGGCTTTCATTGATGATTAAGGGACTGGTATTCTCGAACATGTTAATTGCCTCTATAAGCGTTCACAAATTTTGCTTGTTTTGCATGAAATATGAGCGGCACAACGCCCAATGGTCCATTGCGATGTTTGGCAACGACGACGTTCGTGGTCTCCCCATCTGCATCTTCGGGCTTGTATAAAAACATAACCACGTCAGCATCTTGCTCCAGCGCACCCGATTCGCGCAAGTCGGAAAGCAGCGGGCATTTATCTGCGCGTTGCTCCACAGCGCGCGACAATTGAGCGGCAGCCACAACAGGGATATTGAGTTCTTTGGCGATCAGCTTCAATTGACGCGAAATGTATGAGACCTCTTCAACCCGATTATTAAATCTCCTCCCCCCGCTCATGAGTTGCAAATAGTCCACAATGATCAAATCGAGTGGGTGCTGAATATGCAGGCGTCGAGCTTTTGCGAGCATCTGCAATGGTGAAATCGAAGGCGTGTCATCGCTAAAAATGGCAGCCTGACTAAAAACATCTGCGGCCTGGATGAAACGCTCCCATTCGTTCTGGTTCAGCTTTCCGTTGCGCACACGTTGAGTGTTCAATCCCGTTTCCTGAGCCAGGATGCGCAATCCCAATTGATAGTTGGGCATTTCAAGTGAAAAGATAGCCACATGTTTGGGTCGCTCCCGCATGGCAGCATTTTTAGCAATCGACAACAGGAAGCTAGTTTTGCCAATACCGGGGCGTGACGCCACAATGACGAGATCGGCAGGTTGCAGCCCGCCAAGCAATTTGTCCAAATCAATGAAGCCAGTGGGAACGCCAATTAGCTCCCCGCGTTTTTGTGCTTTTGCAGCCTCGTCAACGTGATCGTACAAGTTATCCATGACTTGACTGAACGGTGTCAATTCGCGCGCGTTGAGACGATCACCTACATCGTGAACAACTTTGACGGCATCATCCAAAACGCCATCCACAGGTTCGTCTTGGCGATACGCCAACTGAGCGATCTTGTTTGCTGCTGCCAACATGCGTCGACGAGTAGCAGTCTCTTCGACGATGTGTCCATAAGCGACTGCGTTCAGCGCAGATGGCACGATGTTGAGCAGCGACGTGATGTACGCAGCTCCCCCGATCTCTTCCAGCTTACCTTGTTGGTCTAACTCATCGGTGAGAGTCAAATAATCTACGGGTGTGTGACCCTCGCTCAAATGCACGAACGCTTCCCATATCCAACGGTGACGGTGGATGTAAAAGTCATCGGAGCGCAGAAATTGGACCAGCTCGTAATACACATCAGGATGAATCAGAACCGAGCCTAATACCGATTCTTCCGCTTCATGATTGTGGGGCACAATCTTTTTGCTGTGTGATGAAAGTGTCATAAGAAATACCCTCTTGAGTATGATTTTGGTGAAATAATTGAAAACCGCCAGGACGCTGTCTAAGCGGCGATACCCCGTAAATGGGTAATTACAAGGGTGGGGTCTCTAAAACCGCTCTATGATGCCTTTCTGAAGGGCAACGTAAGCGGCCGCGTAAGCAGCAACGTAAGCAATACGTAAGCAGCACGTAAGCGGCAGCGTAAGCAATGCCGCTTACGCTTGTTTTTTTGTTTTGCGAAAACTATTAATCTAGGGCGAAAATGGAAGCTATTTTCTGAGCGTCTCATTTATAGCTTCCTTTTAGGGTCATTTTGACGGTTACTGGCTGCGGTTTCAAAAGCAGTTTACCGGAACGGTAAGCATTTAAACTGTGGCCAAAAAGCAGCGTGACTACCTCGCCGGTCGGGATGTTATGCTCATCTGCTAATTGCCGAATAATAGCGTGGGATTTTTTATCGATACGATAGCTGGTCACTTTTTTCCACGGCTGTTTTTTCTCGTTCTTATTCTGCCGTTTCTTTTTATTAGTGGGAGAAGTTGGATCCCAAGAGACCTCTTGCCAGCCAGCCTCACCATCCGGGAAAAGAGTCATACGCCGCGCTTTAGGCTTGATGTACGCTTCGACTTGAAGTTCGCCGCGCTCGATACAGAAAATACTGTACTGAACAAAGGCCTCTGCCACTTCATCTACGGTAACCATCAAGTCCTCGGCCAGTGTTAGTATTGCTTTGTGAATTTCAGGGGCAACGCTACGATAACTGTAAGCTCGATTAGATTTTTCCCAACCACGATCGCGATCACGTTTCTCAGGTCTCCAATTGCCAGTGGAAATACCATCGAGAGGCGACCAGCTTTCTTCGTCTGGGGGCGAATTATAGGGATTTTTTGCAGTCATATAAGCATCCTTTCTAGCCGAATGTGAGAATTGCTTTGGTTATTTGCTGATATTCGCGTGCGGCTCGTTGAGCGTATTTGTTGCTCGAATGCTCGGTCGCAGACTCGAAGATAGTGCACCCAGTGCTGGACGCGTCTTTGAAGACGATAGAGCGGTGAATAGTGGGGAGGACGTTTCCCCCAAAGGCTTCTTGAAGCTGAGACATAGATATTCGATTTTTATTCCTCATGAGCAACAGCCACTGTCCTCGGCGGGATCATCTTACTGACTAACACCCTCAGACCGTCGAGCTGCTCTTCGATTGCGTTTGCGTTCTGCTCCCACTCTGGCGGTAATTCCACCAGGGTGGGAACATGATCGTATTTAGAGTAGTAGTGCCTAACCGCGTTTTCGACCGCTTGCAGGCCCGACGCGTCTTCGTCATCTTCGAACCAGAACATTTTGGTAATTCCTAGAGTGTTCATTACATAAAACCTTCCATCGCATCGAGCACCGCTCCGATATCGTCACCTTCATTTTCTGTTTCGACATCGTTGCGTGCTAGATCAATGTTCGCCAATTCACTGCGGACGGCGTTTTCTACTAATCGACGCAGGGGGGGAAGCAGCGATTCGAGCAGCGTTTCAGCGTCAATGGAGATATCAGGCGGCTGATCAGCTTTACTGTGATGATTCTCTACGCCACGGCGTAAGGCGGTTTTTACCGCTAGACTCTTGGCTCCATATTCATTAGAGACTGTATCGAGCCAATCCAACAAATCGCCATCTCGGTCGGGATACAATCGAATTTTTATTGTTACCGTTTCGGCCATAAACTTTCTCCACTCACTTAGGGACACTTGGGCACACTTGGGGACACCTGTCCCCAGCATCAAGCAAGCTACAGCTGCACAACCTTGAAGCCACCAAAACCAGGATCGAGGCCAATGACCATTTTCGTATCAAAAACGCGACGCCCATAGCGAGCCAGCCCCAAAGCGTTGGCGGTGACGGGGTCAGGCATCATGTATCCGAGCGGATACTGTTCGATGAGAATATCTTTCAAGGCAGCAGCTCCGCCGCCGGTGAAGATAAGATTTTCAAACTGGCGACCATTACCCCAGCGTTCATCCAGGAAGGTGATAATCCCAGCCCCCGCCGCTTTTTTGGCATCGGAGATAATATCTGTTAGATCAACCTTGCCGCCCGAGATGCTGATGGTCGCATCTTCAGCACGAATGAGCGCGTCCGCTTCGTGCAGCGAGTACTTGACCTTGTACTGGTTTTCCAAAGCTCGCAGCAATAGCTCAATCGCTCGACGCATCCCGGCTGTATCTCCACCGGTAAAACGTTCCATTATCTTGCCTCCCTGAAGGGTGAAGACATCCAGGGTGTTGAAGCCCACGTCGCAAATTGCCACGGTAGAGTTGAAGGCATCGCTACCTTTTGCCCAATTGCCCTGATTGTTCAATCCCCAAGCGAAGAATGTGCCTGCTGGTTGGGGCATGATAGAAACACGACTTACGTGCAATTGAGTTCGGACACCATCGATGGAGAATTGATGATCCCCTTCAAGCCAATTCCGCAGGCCTCGTTTAGTCTTTTGCCCTAGTTCATCGTCCTCTAAAACTTCAACAGGCAACCCTGCCATGATCGAGACAGTATGTTCTCCATCACCTAACAGTAATCCCAGAGACGTGTAGGTAAGGGCACGCATGCCTAGCCCGTCTGAGAAGCGCTGGAAGTCGAGACTCTCTAGTGGGCGAGCGAACTGAGCCACATTCTTGCCAACCAGGTAGCTTGAGTTTTCGCCCCATTCAATTCTGTGAGGAGTTTCAGTACGATGGCCTTTGCTAAAATCGCCCAAGGTAAGATGCCCCTTATTCGTATCTCCAACGCCGATGCTGGATGCAATTCGTATTTGTTTCATAATTTACTCCTTATAAGTCGATTACTTGGTGATCGTTTGCGTTTCTAAAAGAAAGGCGTGGTACATTGTCTTGAGGAGGGCTCTGGATGCTCAGAGGTGGGGGTGCCTGTATTTTTTGATGTAAGTTCACTTTAGCACCATCTCGTAAATCTACTGCTTGGGCCATTTTCTCCAATGCTGTATCTATACCACCGAGGAAACCACGCACCTCGGTGCGCCCAAACCAATAACCTATGAAAACCATAATCGGCGTACTGAAGATGGCCACCATGAGTAAGACCGTGACCGTGGTTTTCGTTAGAGAATTGGCCAAAAGCCATCCGCCATACGACAGCGTACTGAACACGATCAATGCAATGGCCAGCAGTACCAAAACCACCTTGATAGGAATAGCTACGCCTTTCTTCGAGCTATTTTTGATACCTTTGCCTACGTGTATAAAAGTTGGGGTATCGCTCATAAAAAGCCTCCTGCCTGCCTGCCCGGTTGATTAACACACACTCAAACCGTGTAAATAGCCTGTTTTGCATGGTTTGGGTATGCTTTCCGCAACCAGGCAGGCAGGCAGCTAACTAATTTGGGTTGACTTGTACCATTGTCCAGTTTTGATCTATCAGTGTTTCGAAGGCGGCCCTAGCCAAATTAAGCAGCCGATCAGCTCGCCCGCTACCGGGACGCGTCATTCCTGCGTTTTCAAGCGCGTCCTTCAGTGTTGGGCGACCATTACCTTGTGCAGCCTGGATGATGGCAAGGGCGAGCTCCTTACCGCTGTACTCCCACTTGACAACATCATCTTGATTGTCAACGGGTAAGGTCCCAACGGCAGTAGGATCAAATTTCGGCCAGCTATCCATCACTGGCCTAGCATCGCACCAATCCCGGACCAGTTCGCGTTGGGGGATATAGGCCATTTGTGCCCGATGCGTCGCTTTAGGTGTGATGGCGTAAGCGTCACCTGCCCCCAAGAGATGATCCGCTCGAGGCGTTGAGCCTCCCACCACTACCTCTGAGGCTTTATAGTCCTCAGTGCGGAGTGCCAGACGGCCAGGCAGATTGCGCCTGATGGTACTATCGCCGCCAAAAGCAGAGCTTTTTGGATGCTGTGTGCCAATCATGAGGTGGATCCGAGCACCACGGCCCTGGGAAGACAGTAATCGGATCAGTTCGGTAATTGTGTCATCTTTGGTAAATTCCTGGATTTCATCAATTACCACGATGATCCGGTCTTCTGGCCGTGTGTTGTCGTTACGCTCGAACCGCTGTCGCATTTCACCTGCTACCCAAGACAGAGCGCGTTTAGCATCGTCAATGCTTGTAGCTACGGGACCAATTACACGAGGCAGATTTTCTAATACTCCCAAGCCGTCTCCAT
>JAYELX010000413.1:0-11259 GCA_034717875.1 Chloroflexota bacterium
GGCGGGGGGCATGATGTAGTTGATGCGAATACCTTTACGTCGGACGCCGTCGGTGGTCGGGACCATGATTTGCAACATGGCATCAGCAATGGGATAGTCTGGAGTGGGGGCGCGCTGCCCGCCGCGGCACGCCCATCAGGGTAGATTTGACTGTCCGTAAGCGCAGGTGATATTGCAGTGATCCAGCGTTGGCATCAGCATCAATCAGATAGGTGGTGATACCGCTCAAAGCAAAGGCCACGGCCAGTCGGTCTTGACATGGAAGAGAATAGCGGTACACTGGTGAGGGATTCTGAAATTCGGAATTTAGGAGATTGGGAAACGGCGAAAAGGAGAATGTTATGGAAGCAACTATGTTTCGGTCGCGTCTGCGCACCAAAGGGCAGATCACCTTGCCCAAAGAAATGCGCACTGAACTCAACCTGCACGAGGGCGATGATATCGTTTTTCGCATCGATAAATACGGCAACGTGGTAATCGAAAAACAGGTTACTATCCCTGCTGATCAGGCCTGGTTTTGGTCTGAACGTTGGCAAGCAATGGAGGGCGAGGCTCAGGCTGATATTGATGCTGGAAGAGTTACTCGCTACTCGAGCGTAGACGAGGCCATTAATGCGCTAGAAAGTAGTACAAATGCCGAAAATTGAATTAACAACACGCTTCGAAAAGGCCTACGTTGATTTGCCCAAGCATATTCAGAAAAAGGTCAGCAAGGCTCTCGGTCTATTAGCTCATGATCCACGCTACCCAGGGTTGCAAACTAAACCGATACAAGGCGCCAAGGGAATTTACGAAGCTAGAGTAGATCAGGCTTACCGCATGACTTACGAGCGACTTCCCGACGACGTGCTAAGAATGCGGGTTGTTGGTAATCACGATGAAACTTTGAAAAATCCGTAGATAATGAATGGCTCCAACCCCATCCGGTTGGAGCTTTATTATTCCCCCCCTCTTGCCGTAGAGACACCAATCGAGACACCAATTTTCACGTCTGGCATCAAATCCCAAAAAGGTGTTATTTTTACAATTTATTCCCTAGAGGGTCTAATACCCCGCCGCTCTGCGGCGTGATAGAATTACGGTATTTTAGCAGTTGGATACCCCGTCCGCTTGCGGCGGGGTAGTTCATTCCCCTCTACATCATCGACAAAAAGGAGCACAAGGAGCACTATATAAGTTCACATCCATCCCCGCAAGAATAATTCCCATTAACTAAATTAGCCCCCAAGGTTCATATAACCCTGAGGGGCTTTTTGTGTTTATTTTCAATCTTCTATTCATCCATCCGTTAGTCGAACATATAAGGAGTTGTACCTATGGCGACCAGACTTTACCCCAATACTAACGACGATTTTCTTCTCGAGTTGCTGGCCGAAGTTCCTGAAGGAACTGCGCGCAAACTAACCATGGTGGAAGTTTCGTATCCTTATGACCAAGTCAGTCAGGAAAGATACCCCAGCGATGATGTATTTAAGGCTGAAGCAACTGGGGATAGTTCACAATTAAGGTCATACTTTTTACGAGACACTTAGCGTTATTAGGATGTTTAGCGTCGGTTCGCTCTGCGTCCCCGTAGGGGGAAGCCTGTCGAAACCAGCGGCTTTACCTCAGTAACAATCTTTCCGTGAACCCGCTTCCTTGATTTCGACCTAGGCTAGTTCTTTCGGCCCGTCAATCGGCGTTCGCTCCATAAATGTGTTACTTTAATTAATACACCACATGAACCATCCCAACAAATGCTTGCTTTTTTCCTGACATCTCGACGGCTACCTGGTAGCTGTCGAGATGTACACCCTGATGGGGCGGTTCATGAACAAAAGCTATCGATCAGAAGCGTTTAGAAGTCAAGTATTGACGTTTAAGCGGGTGGGACTTATAAATATCCAAATCATGAAACTAAAAAGTACGCAAATGAGGAAATTAATGATTGAATATCTAACTGAGTGAGGGTGCGGAGTGTGCTACGAGTTCAACTGGCCGCCGTTTGAGTCTGAGCTAGAGCGCATGAGACGGCTGCACGAGAAGGGTAAGCAGAGCGAAGAGTCCCACACCTGCGCTACGCTGGCTTTCACCTACCAGGCACGCCTGCGAGGGCTGAAGGCTGGTGTCATCCCCGAAGTCGAGGCAGGGCATTTTGTGCCTGATGCCGTTGTCTTCGAAGACAATGAGCGCACGCTGGTCGAAGTCGAGATGGGCTACGGGAAACGGTCTAAGTGGCGCAATATGGCCACTCACCAAGAGAGCGTTGCTATCTGTGCGCGCACGGTCGCTCACCGTAAGACGCTGGTTGGGGAATGCCGCGACCTGAACATACCTGGCAAGGCGACTGATTTGAGAACGCTGTTTCTGACCAGCAGGGATGAGGTCCCATGTCCTTTATGGTTGGATGAATGGAAGTCAATTACCACCGGCAGAGCCGGTGGCTTGTTTAACTGTAGTCAAGAGCGATTGCTCTGGGAATGAAGCCATGGAAATTGAGTATGATTCAAGAGCCTATTTTACTCAGAATCGTATAAAAATAAGTGCTTGTGAGACGCGGTCAATGATACAATTGGGTGGAGTGCAGGATGCTCTATCTAACCAATCTACCAGTGCCCCAGTTCCCAAAATACCAATCCACCACCACCCAAGTATGAATAACCCCCCAATCCTATTGATAGTTAGCGGTCCAGACGTAAATACTCGTATTCCACTCATGAATTATCTGGGCGGTTTCCAAATTGCTGCAGCAGGATCAGAAAGAGGATTGGAAAAACAATTTGCCAGAGAAGGTTATCCCTTTTATTATTATCCCCTTAATCGCACCGCTAACCCTATCGCGGATTTGATATCGCTGGTAAACCTGACGCTCCTTTTTCAGCGTTTACGACCTGATATTGTGCACACCTTTTCTACAAAACCAGGGGTGTGGGGACGAATTGCAGCGAAACTGGCAGGTGTACCGGTCATTATTGGCACATTACCTGGTTTGGGAACCTTATATGCCGATGAATCTTTTATCAGCAGATTCATACGGACGATTTACCAACCATTGCAAAAGCTCGCCTGCACACACTCGAACCTGACTATATTTCAAAACCCCGAAGATGCCGGGCATTTTATATCTTCTGGGATCGTTGCAGAAAATAAAGCCCGGGTAATTCTCAGCTCAGGAGTGGAAACGGATATTTATGATCCTGAAAAAATATCGTTATCTCAAAAAGAGCGAGTACGGACTGAATTAGGTATCTCGTCAGATATTCTTGTAGTAACGATGATTTCACGACTTCTTCGATCCAAAGGGGTTATCGAGTTGGCAGAGGCGGCTTATTCTGTAAAACAGAAATATTCAGATGTTGAGTTTTTATTAATTGGTTCCGAAGACCCCGATAGTATCGAACGTTTGACATCAGATGAATTATTAAACCTTGGTAATAATATTATCTACTCAGACGCTCGTTCAGATATTTCAGCGGTTTTGGCGGCTACAGATATCTTTGTGTTTCCTTCATATTATCGGGAAGGCGTTCCTCGGGTACTCTTGGAAGCTGCATCAATGGGGCTGCCATTGATAACGACTGATAATCCTGGATGCAAAGAAGTTCTAGATGGAAATGGATTATTAATACCTGCGCGTGATTCCGCTGCTTTAGTAGAAGCTGTATTGAAACTTCTCGCTGACCCAGTTTTGCGAGACCAATTTGGACGAAAATCTCGAGAACTTGCTATTTCAAAATTTGATCTTTTGCTGATTGCAGAGCAGACCCAGTCAGTTTATCTGGATTTGCTATCGGGAACAGAGAAATGAGCACAAGGACAACATACCGTGTCTCAACTAAGAAATGACAAACTTGCATTCAAAAAAATCCTTCTGAGATATTTTTCTCTGGCTTCCATGGGTGCTTTGGGTGGATTGATCTATTTGCTGGTGATCCCCTCTGATTCGAAAAACAGTTTTTTGTTTGGGTATTCTGCACCCCGGCTTACTTTTATTACCTTCTTTCTGATTGCAGCCATCAGCGCCGCAGTCTTCGCCTTGAAATCTTGGCGCGGGCCGCGATGGGCGCAGAGAATTGACTGCCTGTTCTTCACCAGCCAAAAAATATCTAATTGGGCCTTAGGCATTTCAGGCGCAGTATTTCTCGTTTTTGGTTTGTTATCGTTAGTACCCATCTACCGCTTCGAACAGTTCGCCGCTTACGCCGAACGCCTGCGCCCGTTTGTATTCTATATCGTCCAAATCAGCTTTCAAACTCTAATTCTCATCCTGCAAAGGAATGGACGCCTCCATTGGAAATCGCTTGCGCAAGAAATTCGCACCCACAGCCTGGCGCTCTGGATCGGCGCGGGCTGCATGGCAATCTTCGGCGCGCTTTGGGGCATAGTAGCGCGCACAGGAATCGGTATTCAGCCCACCGCTAGCACGAACTGGTACGAAACCGGTGTCCCCGTTCTGGCGATTCAAGTAGTAATGGCCGCGCTGATTGCGTCAGTCGTCACCGGCCTAATTGCATGGATTGCACACAAATGGGGAGAGCGTCCTCCCCAAAGTTGGGGGGAGAGAGGGGCAGCAATTGACATTCTCCTCAGCATCACAATATGGGCGTTGGCAACTTTTCTATGGGCTCAGGCCCCTATGTCTCCAAATTTCTTTGCGCCCGGCCCATTTTTGCCAGATAATGCCTATTTGCCTTATTCAGATGCCGCCTCCTTCGATTTGTATGCACAGTATGCTCTGGTCGGAAAAGGGATTGCCAATGGAAATGTTTTTGTAGGCCATAACGGCTACCATGGGTTTTTGGCCTTCCTGCATTTACTGGCCGGGCAGGATTACGCCCTCTTGGTGACGTGGCAAGTCGCCATCTTCGCGGTGTTAGCGGTGATCGTATATTTTATCGGCAAAGCGATGCACAGCCGTTTTCTGGGCATTTTTCTGGCTGGTCTGACGATTGTGCAAGAACTTAATGCGATTGCCTCCGGGAGCCGCCTGAACCTGTCACATTCCAAATTGCTGCTGACCGAGTTCCCCACAAAAATTTGCCTGGCAGCGCTGATATTGCTGCTCTTCCTCTGGCTGCGCAAACCTGAGGGGAATTGGGCCTATGCCTTACCCCTGGGTGGCCTTCTGGGAATTGCCATCCTGCTGCGATATAACACCTTTGTGATCCTATTTGGCACCATCACCGGCCTGATATTGGTGTTTGGGAGAGCATGGAGGCAGTGGGTGAAAGCCTCAGTGATATTGATTATTGCTCTTGGTTTCACTATATCCCCCTGGATGTGGCGCAGTTGGAAACTATCGGGTAATCCTTTTTTCTTTGCCCCTAAAATATTATGGACATTGCGCAGCACAAATTCCGAAGCTGTACTCCCCTCGGTTGACAATCCAATCCACGCAGGTGAATTGCGCACGCCAGTCTCGAATTTATTCGCTGGCTCTGTGGTAGAAAGTGAACCGTTACTACCCGTTGTCACCGCTGAATTCGAAAGCATCTCCCCTTCTCAAATCAATGAAACCGAAAGTACTTCCCGGCCCAATCCTCCTGAAATTGATGCGCGGCAGCCACAATCGGAACAGACCAATGCAGTTATCAACAGGAAGGGAACAACCTATCTAATCGTAAGCCATTTCGTTCACAACTTGATTACCAGCATTCTCGTTTTACCCACCCGCCCCATTTTCGATTTTCTGCCTGCATCAATCACCGATGGCTCCATCTATGAAAGTGTGCCATTTTGGAAAAATCGTTGCAGCGGCTGGCTCGAAAACTTGCCCCTGGTGGATATTATCGGTTTGGCCTGCAACCTGTTGATCGTTTCGCTGGGCATCGGAAACTCCTATCGCAAGTGGAAATGGGCCGGGCTGATCCCCCTGGGCGTTTTTCTGGCTTACCACCTTTCGACCGCCCTGGTGCGCGATTCAGGTGGACGTTATATTATCCCCGTGGACTGGATCGTAGGGCTTTATTTTGGGATCGGCTTGCTTCAAATTGCCCGCTGGGGATCAACCTGGTTGGGATTCACTTTTCAAGGTGCTCAATCTACAACCGAACAAACCTTTTCAATCCAAGCAGGGATTCTCTTGACCTTGCCTTTTTTCCTGTTCGTCCTTGCGATGACCGGGTTAGATCAAGCCATGCCCCAACGTTATCCACATCTGGAGAGTACCGCCATCTTGGATTTATTGATCCAGGAAGATTTACTGGACCAAACTGATATTGACGCACAAAGTCTGGGCAAATTCCTCGATCACCCCGACGCCAGGATTGCCTATGGCATGAATCTTTATCCGCGTTTCTTCTGGCAGAATCAGGGCTTGCACGAGGGAATTTATCATGATCGCTCTTACCCGCGGTTGTCGCTCACGATGATTACCGCCCGGGGATCAAAACAGGTTACTCTTCCGCTCATGGAACCACCGCTGGTTTTCCCTCATGGAAGTGATGTTATTGTGATCGGCTGCCGCAAACGCACCGATCGATTTGCGTATATCGATGCACTACTCATCGCTAACCTGGGCACCCCACCGACGATCTACACCCGCGCCCACGCTGTCCCGCTCGCCTGTCCGCTGCCGTAACCGCAGGATTCAACGAAACGTTTAACCAAACCTAAACGTTTCGCGTATGCCCACACCTTGACTCGCCTCGAATATATACTTATAATTACAAACATCGTCAGCAATTCTCATAATGAGTGTCATTGCGATTCTCGAATGCTTTTTTCGAGGCGAAGCAATCTTTTCCAAAGACGAGGAGACTGTTTCGTCGCAGAAAAACGCTCCTCACAGTGACATATTTAGAATAGCTGAACCATCGTTCAATTACGAACAAGGAAATACCTTGTGTATGTACCAACCAACCAACCAACTGAGAACCCTTTAAGTTTCCCCGCAGTTTTAACCCCGTTTACCCAACGTCAACGTCGGACGATTTTTGTGTCCCGCCGTTGACGTTTTTGATTCCAGATTCAGTGAACAGTGAACAGTAAACAGTCAATGTCATTAAGTTAGTGGAAATTCTTCTCGTTAGCGCCGATAGCGATGGTCTCCCGACCGAGCGATACTCCTCTGATAAGTAATACCGTTCGGTGGGGACACCTTCACTATCCCGTAAAAATGGATTCGTCAGCCTTAACTAAATGACATTGAGTAAACAGTAACCAGTAAACAGTAACCAGTCTCCCCAAACGAATAAAACCAAGTACCAATATCCAATGCCCAATACCCAATACCTAACCCCTGCAACCTAAAACTTGCAACTTACAAAAGGAGAAGATCATGTCCAACCCCAAGAAATCCCAAACCCTGCACGTTGAAACCCTGAACGACGAACTATCGGTCTACGACTGGCAGCGCCTGCAAATGCACTCGCTCAACCCGACCGCTGCGAAGGTGTTCGAGATGTGCGACGGCCAGACCAGCCCCGATCAGATGGCCGCCCGCTTGGACGCCCCCGAAGCCGTGGTATGGCAATCGCTGGACGAGTTAGGCAGCGCTCACCTGTTGAGCGACGCCCCCGAAAAACCCGCCAGCTACCAAAGCATGACCCGCCAGCAGTTTCTCAAGCTGAGCGGCGCGGTGGCGCTGGCTTCTATCGTTTCCATTGTCGTCCCGCGGCCGGTTGCGGCACAATCGCCCGGTGCAGGTGCAGGTACTGGAGGCGGCGGTGGCGGTGTACCCATCACACGCACCGCCACCGTGGGGACGTTGCCTGCTGACAATACTTTTTACTTTTTTGCTTTTACCACGCCCATCACCGATGCTGAGATTGCGGCCTATGAAGCAGCCTGTGGGGCAATTAACCAATACACCGTTGCGTGGGATTCGGGAAACCCCAACATAACAAGCGACACATATATTTATCTATCCCAAGCGTTTGGTGGTCCACGTGCACAACAAGTGCTTATAATCTCGGCAGGTGATGGTTCTCCGAAAATCGATAACTTCGCCGGAAGATGGACAAATAACCGCCCCTATAATGGCATCGAGATCTCTAAATCTAGCAATAATGGCGCCGGACCCTGGACTGTGGGTACTGTGACGATTACTTTGGAACGCATTTAGCTAACCCAATACTATTCAGGAGAGATGCAAGCATGTATATGTTTGCGTCTCTTCTTATAAATATAGGCATAAAGGAGAAATATAATGTCAGCAATTGAAGGACACCCAAAATCAGAACAATATGGCGGCACAGGTGGCAAGCCCTTTCAGGATGATCTCACTGAAGCCAAAGAACTGATTGCAATCTCCATTCGACATGGCAGCCGTATTGACTCCATCCTTGGTGTTTGGAAGACAGAAAAGGGCGAGCAAATCACAGGAAAACATCATGGCGGTTATGGCGGCAATGAAAGTATCGTTGTCCTTCAACCCGGTGAAAAAATCAACAAAGTGATTATTCACTATGGCGATAGCGTTGACTATTTAGAATTCCACACAAGTGAAGGCAACGAATTCCATTTCGGGGGCACAGGCGGCGACGAGCCTCATGCAGAAGTATCGGGAAATATCCTGGGCTTCTTCGGTCGCTCAGACGATGAACTGGATGCCATTGGTTTCTTTCTCGAGTAAAGGTCACGAGTATTCTCTCAAAAAAACATAGCAGACCTGACAGGTTTCAAAAACCTGTCAGGTCTCTCTATAAATGCCTCCTATGCCTTCTTCCGATTCCACTCAACTTAGCCAAGAAAGAAGATATATCGCTTACGGCAGTCGGATTCATTTGCACAGCGACAACCCCTCCCTCTTGGATGCCGCCACAGCGCACCTGCCCCTCGGCTGGGTTCCGTTAACCTCCCCCCCATCGGGGGGGATTGAGGGGGGGCAAGAGGTCGAGTTCGTTTACCGTCTCCAGCAAAAAAGGGGGGAAGCAGAGGCATATCAACTTTTCTACAACGACGAGTTGCTCAGCCAAAGATCCCATCTACCGCAACTTTTGACCATCTTTGAAAACCATGCTGAACTCTACAGTGCCTACCATGCTAAAGACTATCTTTTCATCCATGCTGGGGTGGTGGGCTGGCAGGGGCAAGCCATCCTAATCCCCGGGCGCAGTATGAGCGGGAAAACCTCGCTGACAGATGCGCTTATTCACGCCGGTGCGACCTACTACTCAGACGAGTTCGCTCTGATTGACCCAGAAGGATTCGTCCACCCCTACCCTGTGCCGCTTTCCATTCGTAAAGATGGCGCTCTTGTTGGCGAAAAACACGCCCTTGAAAAACTTGGCATCCAGCCCGGCACAACGCCTCTGCCCGTGGGCTTGATTCTGATTGCCAAATATCAACGCTATGCTCGCTGGAAACCCGAAACACTCTCCCCCGCTGAAACAATGCTCAGCCTAATGGATAACGCAGTCGCCGCCAACCGTGACCCAGAATTTTCGATGCCGATCTTGAAAAAAGTGGTCAGCCGTGCCAAAGCTATCTCCAGTAAACGCGGTGAAGCAAAAAGAGTGGCGCGGGCTATACTTGAAGAACTTCAATAGAACGCGCTCTCCCCTCTCCCAAAGTTGGGAGAGGGGCCGGGGGTGAGGGCCGCGTTCCATTTCTTTTTATCCTTCGTGTTCCTTTGTGTCCTTGGTGGTTCATATGCCCGATCTCGCCAAATACTACGACCTTTTGGTCCTGTGTGCTCGTGCTCAGACAAACCTAGCCCACTACGACCGCCTGCGGGAAGCCGTCGACGCGCTGCCCTCCTGGGAACCCCTGCCGCATCTGGCCGAAATTCACGGTCTGGCCCCGCTGGTCTACACCCATTTGCAGGCTGCCAACATCCCCATCCCCGAAGCCATCGAACGCGAACTGCGCGCGCGTGCCATGCAGCACACCCACGCCAACCGAGTCCGCTCGCGTGCCCTGGCCCAAATCCTGGCGTTTTTCGGCGAAGCAGGCATTGACCTGCTGGTGTTGAAAGGCATGGCAATGGCGCATCTGGTTTACCCCCGCCCCGGCCTGCGCCCCATGAGCGATATCGACCTGCTGGTGAGTCAGGCCAACGCCGAACGGGGCCAAGCATTGCTGGCCGAACTCGGTTTCTGCCCGGTGAACACATCCGGCCCGCCCTCGCCGCACCACAAACCCATACTCCAGCGGCAGGTTGAAGGCGTAAACGTCTACGTTGAACTGCATCACAACCTCAACCGTAAGCTGCTCCCCGAAACCGGCTTCGAAGCCTTGCGCCCGGCAGCCATCACCTTTATGATCGAAAACGTCCCAGCCTACACATTGAGCCATGCCGATTTGCTGGCCCACACCTACAGCCACATGGTCGGCGCGCCCTTCCAATCCTTCCGCCTGATCTGGATCGCCGATATGGTCAGTCTGGTGGAACGCTTTGGAGACGAGCTGGATTGGGATCAACTTCCGCTGCGCGTATACAATGCACTGGCGACAATCAACTGGCTGACTCCTTTCAGGCTGCCCCGCTCCGAGAGAGTTTACCTTACCGCCCCAACTCTGCCTTATCAAAAAGCCGCCCAACTGCGCGGCTGGCCTTTCAATGTCACACCAGCCCAAAACGAAAGCGAATACGCCAGCAATATCCCCAAAGCCTTTCGCCCCTCATCATGGTGGCTGCGTTTGTACTACGGCTTGGAACCAGACCATCCTCTGGTGTGGGCGTGTGTACAGCATCCGTTCCGCCTACTGTGGTGGGTGGCTCGATTCCGAAATCCGGCGCATATTTTTGGGAGAGTAAAAAATATTGTAAGTTTTCAGGCCCACAACAAATAGAACGCGGCACTCCTTCGAGTATGCTACGCGGAGCGTAGGCGGTGACGTTACCACGCAGAGCGTGAGTAACGAGAAGACAATAAAAATCCCGCTTGACGGGGTGTTTGGCAGGCGGAAAAGCACCGCCTCCAAACCTGGTAGTTTTTCTCCGAATAACTACTTTCTCGAATAAACCTTTGTTGCAATGGCGAATAGCAGTTTTACGCACTTCAAAACTGCCAAGCCAAGCCCCGCTTGGCAGCTTGCGCTTGTTGCCACAGGGTGATCTCAAGTGGGGTTGATTTGCTCTTTTTCTATCGCTTCGAATCCCCAGCGAACGAGCAATTTGACATCCATCCTCTTCTTGTATATAATTCCCCCATAGTGCTCTGACCCAGGGAAAGGTGTATCATGCCCCGGTCGGGGCTTTTTTATTTAACCAACCTACAAGGAGACAACCCTATGAAACACGTTATTCCCTTCACCCTGTTCGTTATCCTGTCCCTCGCCTTAGCGGCTTGTGGAACAAGTGTGACCCCAACGGACATAATCGCAACTGAAGTA
>JAYELX010000414.1:0-11202 GCA_034717875.1 Chloroflexota bacterium
ACACCACCAATGAGACATTACGGGCACTCCATATCGATGATTTCCCCGAACGAACCGTTGTCGGCGGTTTTCATTATGCAAGCACCCTTTGCACCGGCACTACCGTTGTATCCGACCTCCCGCGTGTCTTTCACGGTGAATTCCCGTGATGCGGTCGTATCGGTAGTGTAGCCGCCTTCGCCGCCGTTTGCCGATGCGTCGTAATCTCGTGGATGAGCGGTAGCACCTGTTGAGCTATCGGCGTTAAGCGTTTCCTTTAGCTCGAAGTGGCGTTGCAGTCTGCCGCCCTCGTTACCCGTAAAGTTCAAGTTCGTGCCGAATTCATCCTCGAAGAAATCCTGTCCGGTAATCTCACGGTTGCACCGCCGGGCGACTTTCGCTCCCCACTCGGCGCTTATCGGCTCACCAGGTTTAGGTTCTGGGATTGGATCAATCATTAAAATGTCGTCCAAGGATACGGAAATACTTGGTTGCCGTCAGAACCGTAGATGTAGGCGTATCCTGTCCCGGGTCGCCAGATGGCGTTCCAGCCCAAACCGCCTCGATAATCATAAGAAAAGATGTGCTTGACGTTGAACCTTGTAAGGCCCGCAGCCGTTAGTTGCCGAGTGACAACCGCCCCCCGATACAGCAAAAAGTACGGATTGAAGTAAATACCCAGTATGTGCGTGAATACCGTATTGCTATTGAGGTATCCCATGTGCGTATAAACCATCGAGGGTACGGATAAAAGCCGATGGTATTGCAAGGTATACGTTAGTTTGGGGAAAATCCGTAGCGGCCCTTCGTTTTGTTTTAGTGGGTTCGTTTTATCGTTGCTCCAGTAAAGTTCGTCGTGAGTCCAGCGAACTCCTTCCGTTGCGATTGTCAGGTTTTCAGAGATGTAATCCCCGCTTATTAACTTTATGTCCGTGGTGTAGTTGGCGGTGACAATCGCATGGTTGTAACTTATCTGTCCGTCACCAGCATCGCTGCTCTGAGAATTCCGTTCGGGTGTGATTTTGATGTCGTTTGTAAATGCCTCGGAACTGTCATAGGGATAAACCGCGCTGTCCAAGGCAGCGGCCGTAGTTATGCGCTCGCCCCACGGGCAACGCACTTTGCGCTCGTGATAGGCACCGTTAAACGTATAGTGCTCTTTCGGCCAGCCCTGGACTTCGTGAAACGCCATTACGCCTCCCATCCGCCGGATTTTTCGTCTTGATCGGACAGCGCCTCTTCGATTGAACTGAGCTTATCGACGGCGCTAGTGAGTTCGGCAAGTAGTTCGTCGGCACTCGTTACCAGTTTTTCAAGCAGCGCATTTCCCGCTTTGACGGTATCCGCCAAGGCGTCCGTACTGCCAATGCCACCCCCGACTGGTACGCTGGCTACTGGTGCTGGTGCTTCGGGTGGCGGTGCGTGGGGTGGCGGTGCTTCGGGTGGCGGTGCTTCGGGTGCTTTTGGTGGCGCTTTTCCTTCAAGACCGAACGGATCGGGCTGAGACGGCACCATTGCCGGGCCTCTGCCGGCATCTTCTGGCACTTTCGGTTCGGGATGCTGAGCGTATTCGCCTGCCTGATAACCTGGTGCGGCCCGGGACAATGGCGGCAAGTCCGCTTCGTCGCCACCCATTGCCTCCCGCGCTGCGTAGCGTTCCTTCAGGGACATTCCTTCTTGCGGGCCAAGCGGTTCTGGCTCGTCAGGTGGCTCCTCCTGCGGCTTCGGCAACTCTGGTGGCTTCTGGGGCGCTGGACGCTCGGCATCCCCTGGGGCCAGTTCTGGCCCAGCAGGTGGCTCCTCCTGCGGCTTCGGCAGTTCTGGTGGCTTCTGGGGCATCGGACGCTCGGCATCCCCTGGGGCCAGTTCTGGCCCAGCAGGCGGCTCCTCCTGCGGCTTCGGCAGTTCTGGCGGCTTCTGGGGCGCTGGACGCTCGGCGTCCCCTGGGGCCAGTTCCAGGGGATTTGGGGCCTCATTCTTGGCGGCCTCTGCATCTATCTTTTGGGCTTCATCTTCATCGCTCACAATGTCCCTCCGTTATGGCCACCAGTTTACCCCGGCGGGGCTAGTGACATTACCCTTCGCACCGTTGTAGTACCCGGTGAATTCCCCAGCCAAGTCGGCCTCGAACATGCCTTCTTCGATTTGCAGTAGCGGGGCGGTCAGCGTGACAATGGCCCACTTCATAATCCACTTCAGGCCGTCGCCCACCCCGAACTCGACTTCCTCGACTGCCGATTCAGCGGGGAAGCTCGCGTCCTTCGTGTAAATCTTGCACCGGAAGTTTCCGTCTTTGTTGCCAACATCTCGTTCTCGCCGTCCGTCCGTGGTAGCGGTGACGTAGCTCGGGTTGCGGCTAATCAAGTTCATTTCCATCTCACGCAGTTCTTCGCAACCCGTAAGATTGATCGTGCAACTGCGCGCGATTGACGGATCGGGGGTCGAGCTATCGGATGCCGATGCGGCCCCAAAAGTTATCGCCCCTTCGCAACATGCGAAGTAATTGGCAAACTCGATAAATCCACCGGCTTCGATGCTCCACTTAATCTGGGTGCGTTCCATGATTGCCCCGCTGGCAATAGCCGTTGCCCCCTTACTCTCTCGCGTGGCACCGATGAATTGGAACTTCGTACCGGGCAAAACGGATGGCGTATGACCGTAGCCGGTATAGACGCCCTGCCAATCAGATATGCCGGCGGCGCGCAACACAGCGCCATCCGATGCCGAGCAAACGCCCATTGCCGGTTTACTTATTCGTGCAAGTTTCCAGAGCCGAACGCATTCTTCTCCGTTGACAGCCCCGCCTTCACCTGAAATTACATCGGCAGCCATGATTGTATCCTCCTATGACGGCTTTAGCGCCGTTCTCTGAAACGCAAACAAAACCAAGCAACCCCAAACTGTAGACCAGCCTCGGATTCCCCGGTTGAGTTTCTGATCGTCAAGTACCTGTTCGGCGGTGAGTAGCTGGCAGTCTTTCACAAAGTTGCTGGCATCAACATCCCATTCAAGTGCTTCTAAGTGGGTCGTCCAATCAGCAAAAGCACGAATGATTTCCCACTCGACATTGTGGATTGAAACGTAGGACTGTTCTCCGGTGGCAATCTGAATATGGTACTGTTTGGCAAACGTAGTCATATTCGAGGCGCGTCGCGGATGAGCGTGAGTGCTTGATTCTCTGATCCGTACCAAAGGATAATCCGAATATGCAACCTCATCCTTTTCGGGGTCGCGGTTGTCGTATTTAATTCGGTTTTCCGCTCTCACTAAGTCTGTAAAGCTAGTATTGGCCTCCAACAGAGTCCACAGCGCATCAGTGACTTGGGTAAGCGGATTAGCCATCAGAGAGCATTTATCCTCCGTTTTCCCGTTCGGATATTTGCAAGGGCCAAGTGGGCTTCGCCCTTCACGGACGATAGGCGGTGGACTGGTTTATCGCCGCCACGGTCCTCGACACCCTTCCCTTCGTAAAGCCAGACGCCCGCCAGCTTCGCCGCAATGTCAACAATCGCCGTGGGCACCGTGCCATCCGGCGACACTATCGGTATCAGGTACGGACTACTTCTTAACTCATCGTCTATCTCGTCGGATGCCACGTCGATTGCCCGAGCGATCCGGGTGGCGATAGTAGCTGCATCGCCTGCCGCATCACTCCAACGCTCAGTGTTCAATAAATTGAAAATGTCAACTATGTTTGACTTGGAACAATAGGCTGAAGACATTTTGGTTTCCTACTCGAACGAACTTACCTCATCCCCAATCGGCACACCCCACTCAGTTCTATCCAAATCATCAATTCGCTCGTATGCTCTTGTTCCCATCGCCAGTATCCGGGCGTCCAACTCGTACGCTTCGATTAGTTCTCTATGCTCGAAGTTCAGCACCTGGGCAAGATGCTTCTCGCACTGCCGCATGAATAAGTTGTGTAGAGACACCCCAAGGTCTATCGGGCTGGACACGGTATACTTCACGCCGCTACGGGTGGTGACGGCATTGTTGTCCAAGGTAATCTCTGTCGGAGACACAACAGCCGAAACCGATCTCTCTTCGGCAAACGGGTACTCACCTTCCAGTCCTGTCGGCCGGTTGGTAGCATCCGAGCCGATCCTAATGACGGCCCCCACCATCGTGTCGGCAAACGCCGTGCTGGTGCCCGTAACGGTAGTGCTTCCCGCCGTGACGGCAATCGTTCCGGCATAATCGTTTGCATCGAAACCAGTATGCCGCAAGAGTCTCGGCTGCCGCCGATAAATATAGTCCAGCGTTCCGGCCGCGCTCTTAACCGGGTAAAGATACATTGCCATCGAGCCGATCAAGTCCGGGGCTTCGGCAATGCAGTAGTACCGGGGTTTATCCGTGCTGTACGAACTGCGGTAGAGCCGAAGCATCTCCGTCATAGTGATAGGCAAGAGTTTGTATCCCGTATCTTCTCTGATCGGCCCCAAGAGCGAAGTGAAGTTTTCCGGCAGCACGTACCACTGCTTGAATAGACTATAAGTAGTCGAAGCTACATCCGCGCCGGGATTCATCGTAGAGTCTAAAACCACCACGGTACTTGACGTTCTCGATTCGACGTGGCTGATCTTATCGTCAAATCGTACCACGGCATCAATACACCACGTCGGCCAGGTGGCATCCGTCAGCGTCAGTGTTCGGGCTGAGTTGCTGTAGACCACGGTGCCCGTTGTTTGCGGGGCGATCATCTGAATTCTGCCGGGCCGAGTTAGAGTCGGCCAGTCGCAGAGCATGGGGATTTCTTGATAAGCCGCGCGTATTGCTCCTCGAAGCTGGCGCTGGTTGGCCTCTTCATTACGCGCGGCAGCGAATTCCACCAGGTGCTCAATCGCATCGGCGTATGTGAAAATGCGTGGTCCCGACATTATTTACCCTTCCGTTTGACTTCGACCGCCCCGTGGCATGTAACGTCGCGCTTCTCGCAGACTCGTCTAATATGGGTTTTCGGATCGGTATGGGGGACAAATGCCGCCGGGTCGCCACATTTGTTTGCCATCCCCGGTTCGTAAATATCCGTGGCTTTTGGGGTATACCCGTTCTTCTTCGCCGCATTGACGACTCGCATCAATTCGCCTTCGTTGTCAAACTGATCTTGCAACGTGCCGATGCCAGCGATGTAACTCGTGTCGGTATGAAGGGCCGGGCAACCAATCAATCGTCGCAGTTTCAACTTGCCGCAAATCGGGCACTTATCCAGCGGCGGATCGGCCATGTGTCCGAATTCCTCGGTTTTGCTTCCACACGCATCGCATTCGTAGTCATACAGAGGCATGTTTTTTACTCCTTGCCAGCTTCAATTTTGCGAGTTCACGGGCCATTGCAGCTTTATGTTCGGCTTCTTTGTGCCTTAATGTTTGAGCATGAATGTCTTCTGAGAATTCCAAATCCTCAGTATGATCGGCCACGTCAATATCCAACTTGGCTTGCTTGGCTTCCACTTCAGGATCAGGCCCCTGATTAGGTGGCGGTGGGGGCGGCATCCGCGGCCCCATCATCAAGCCACTCACGTCCTCTTCCATCGCCTTGCCCATCTTCTGGTGCAATTCGTTGATCGGCCCGGTATCGGCAGTCATGTCGGCGTGTTTGCTGAATTCCTGAGACATAGCCGGATAAATCGTTTGGATGTTTTCCAAGTCCCGCGCCTTATTGGGCTTCCGGGCAGAACCGACTTCGATGGTGCAATCCGTCTCGCCAAGGATCGCTTCCGGGGCGGCGTTGGTAAAATGCTTCTCGAACAGGTGCGCCCCGACTTCACCCATCAAGGGCAATACGTCATTACCACTGACACCGCCAAAGTAAGCCGTGATCTTCTCCAAGGTGGAAGCCTCGGTCAGCCACTCCTCGACCTTGGTTGCCATATGGTCTGGCCGAATGGATAGTTTTTCGTCTTTCGTCCGAACGTCTGTAGCAGTACGGGGTGTGGCGTGCGCACTCATGCCGTAAAGCATATCGGCCAGCCCGACGCGCTTATCAAACAGGGTAAACAGCATATCAATGACTTGCCACATTTCGTACTTCGCATCCGGGCGATGCAAGAAGGAAATCATATGATTGATGTCCTTCATAATGTCCGGGATTCCCAAGACGATTGGGCCGGTTTGTTTGCGCAGAGCCGTCTCGACATCTTTCTGGGCGGACTTCAGGACGGCGATAAGTTGCTGGCTGTTACTCCAAACCTGTTCGACGAGTTGGCTGAAGATGATGTTTACGGCAGTCAATTCGCCCAAGCCGGGTGCTACGGGGGCTATTGGCCATGCCTCGTTAGGTTTATTGTAGAAATCCAACATTGCCACCGGCCAACGGCCGTCGGCCCAAGTGGGGATGGGCCATGCAAATGCTTCAGCCACGTCATCGTCAGCAGCCTCTAGCATCATTGTACGCGGTGCGTTTAAGGGCGAATCGTACCCACTCGCCACGCAAATGTAGGCATAGTCGCCTACCACCTCGTCAAAGGCATTCTGCATTATCTTTGACGTACCTGTCAGCCTCGTTCCGACCCCGCCGATACTCCAAATCTCGTGCCATTTACATAGATCGAACGTGCGTCCGGCTTGGCGGTGCAAGTTACCTACGCGATTGGCTTTGCGCGCCCCCTGAGCGTTTGAGGATTCCAAACCGCCTACTTTGTTTCGCAAAGTTCCAAAGGGCAGATTGAATCGCCGCTCAGTAACCCAATGCGGCTCAAGATGCTCGCGTGCAATCCAGTACGCTTTACCGAAGGTAGACGATTCAGCATCGGGGTCAATCAGCAGGCGGTCAACTGAATCGTAGAAACAGCCGGTAAGAATTTGTTCAGAGCCGGGGCGGCTGTATGTCTCCGGCCAAAGTAAGCCTCGCCCCTTTATGAGCGCCTCGGTAACGGCAAACTCACCAGCCTGTTTCAATCCCCCGTCGGGCTGTTCTCTTGCCGTGTAGTTCAGGTACTTTTCCGTCCCCCCGCAGCGAGTCTTGGCGTTTGATTCGCGCATCTGTTCTCGCATCATGGCTTGCTCGTACATTGCCATGACGCTTGGATCGTTCGGATCGCCGAAGTCCATTGGCGTGAATTCGTTGGGCTGAGGCGGCTTACACGCCCGGTGGGGGTTGCGGTTGTAGATTAGCGGCCCAAACAAGGCTACCACCTCAAACGCTTTCTGAAGGCAAATGCGAAAGTGTGGCGAGATGGTGCCTTTCAGGTACTTTTGTTGGTACTTCCGTGAATACATAAAATCCACGGCACCGGAGTAAAAGTACATACACTGGTCGGCAACGTCCTGGAATCGTTCTCGTTTATGCTTGGTCGCAAGTTCGAGCTTATTATTCCAACCCGTTACAAGCGGCTTCATAAATTCAGCGACAGGTTTTGCCACGGCTTACTCCGATTGCTTTATCGCCCGCAGGGTGGTATTCACGCGCTGATAGGACCACTTCTCGCCGGTGGTTTCCGTTAATGCTTCCGCAACTTCCGTGGTGCTCTTGCCTGCGTTAAGCAACGAGGCGATTTGGTTTTTCACTTCGTCGGTTACGGATGGAAACGATTCGTGCTTGGTGGGCTTCGCTTGGATCGGTTCTTTTACCGCTACTGGTGGACCAGGTTCAGGCAGGTAATCCCAACACCCATTCTCCCTAGCAAGAACAGGGCGTTCCACGAGCTTCGGGTCGTCCTTATGCCTTACGCCGGAATGACAGACGTGACGCGCCCAGTTCGGGCCAAGAACGGCTAGTTTAAGTATCCCGTCGTTCTCATCGTCCGTCACGAGTGCCAAGAGAGGCTTTCTGCCCAAGTCGCCGCCGGCGAACCACAAGCACACGCGACCGTTGGGGGCGGGTCTCGTAAAGCGTTCCATCAATAGTTCTCCTAAAAGGTAGGGGATTCAGGTGCCGCGCCGGCACCCAGGTAAATCGCATCGGATTGTTTTTTTTGACCGTGCCTTTTCAAGTATTCTATTGCAAGTGCGGCTGGGCACTTCTGCTTCTCGGAAAGCGGGGGGGCGTAGTATTCGGGATAATCAGCCGCGACATAAGCGTTTGCGTCCATTGCGTGATTATGTTTTGCCCTGATCTTTTCGCTTGTGTCGTCTCGACCGGCGTTTCTGCGATACAGTCCAAATTCGCGTTGCATGTGCGGAGTGGTATCGCGGAAAATGCGAAACTTCGTGGTCCCGTCCGCCTGAGATTCAAGCATCTTTCTCACAACCATATTGCGAGCGTAGATGTTGTCATTACCGGGTGCAAAACTGCTATACGTTAGACGGCTGCGAATTTCCGCTTTCTCGAATGCTTCGGCCCATTGTTGAGTAACACTCTTTCCGCCAGTCTCGGCTTGCCGACCAAAGCGATTATCAATAATGAACTTATGAAATTGCCAATGGCCGAGCTTCGTCTTCAACTCCTTTATCACGTCTTGCGGTGTCGCACGCCCTATGTAAATTTCATCGTAAACGATATAGTAATCCCCCAGTTCGAGAGGCGGTATCGCAACGAAAACCAATGCCGGATTGACAAAGCCCGGGTCAATTCCGAGGTATCGCGTCCAGTTGTCGGGAATCTGAAAGTTTGTCTTGGCTAATATCTTGTCGAGCGGGTCATTTTCTCGCTCCATGCAGGGGATACCGTGCAAGTCGATATCGAAGTCGGGAAACACCAGTGATAAGCCCGTCAGAAACTCGCCATAATCTCGGGCACGAAGTACCCCTTCACCCGCTGCACGCCATGCCTTCCGCCGTTTGCGAATTTCTTCTTTTGGTATATAGGGATTCTTCGAGTACTTCAGAACGGTTTCGGTGATGTCAGGGTGTTTTAAGGTAGACTCTTTCTCGGCCCGGTTGGACATCAGTTCGAGAGCGTCGTTATCGGCCCACGGAAACGCAGACCACATCAACCTTCCCTTCACGTCGCTAAGCCGCGATTGCCATTCCTGGACGTGGCCTGGATATTTAATGTCTTCATCAATCCAGATCAAATCCACGGCAACACCCATTCCCGGATTGCCGCCAGACGGCATGGCATAAATCTCCGTTCCGTTTGTTAGCTTTGCCAGTGAGAAGATGTGTTCGCCCTTATTCTCAAATGCCATGCCCGGTGTAGTCAGGGTTGGCGGTCTGTCAATAGGACAAAAGCGGCGGGGAATCATCGGAGGATGTGGTGTAGTCAATTCCTCTAATTTCGCATCTTCCGGATCCCACGGCCGCCAGCTTCGCAACTTGCCTGTCTCGGGGTCATTGAGGATGCGGAATTTCGCAAACGCTCCCGCCACGAAGAGGTACTTATAGATTTTGCCGATGTGGTCCTGGTCAAATCCTATGATCCAGATAGTCAAAGCCCGCCGTTGTTTGCCGGGTTTATTACGCGGATAGCGGTACGGCAATTCTTTTCCGTCCGGGCCGGTAAGCGGAATGCCCGTGGCGGCTGATGCACATTCGGCGGATGCTAAGATGGTTTTCCCGCCGCGAACTCCTCCGCGAATAATCCGCTCGGAAGCGTCGGACAGCAGAAACGGCAACTGCGTTTCCATCGGCCGCCACAATCGCAACGCCTCACTTTCTCGCCGTTTATTCTCGGCGGCGATGTCGTAAAACCGTTTTGCGGTGTCTTGATCTAAGACGGGCATTGTTCCGGCCCTTGCAATTCAGCCACGTTTTTCGCCAATTTGAGCATTTCCTGCCCTAATTCTTCGTCCGTCATGTAAGAAACATCCGGTGCCGAATCGCGCAATTCCGTAGCTGCTTTCGCAAGTTTTGATATATTGGTGAACTGGTCGAGCACCGTTCTTGATCCGGCCTTCGTGACTATGGCCTCTTTAATCTGCTCCCACCACAATTCGCAAAATTCCTTTACGCCGCCAGCTTGCTTGAACATCTCCGCGTTGATTTCGGTGATGTGCGGAGATTTGATGTATTCTCCCCTGGCTTCCGCAACGAGTTGCTTGGCTAAGTTCTTGACTTGTTTGCCACGCTGATCCAGTAGGGCCAATTCACCCTTGCGGCACTTTCGGCATGAAGCAAACAGCGGCGCGCCGGGAGCGTCTCGAAACTCAGTTGTCGGACGCATTTCACCGCAAGTGGCGCATTGCCGGTCCAATTCCACGGTCACGATTTCAGGCTCTAAGGTGTCCGTGCTCATAGTTGAGCGACTTTTTCCGGTGCGGAAGAACGAGAAATATCCTTCAGCTTATAGTCGGCTCCTTGCTTTCGGTTGGCGGCGGTAATGAATTTCTGCGATACCTCTTTTGCGGTAATGATGCTAGGCTTCTCGACGTTACGGGCTTTCCAGTGTCCGGCCCAACTAGACCACGCGCAATGGACTGGGTTATATCCAAGCTGTGCCAATCCAGCCAAGGAAATGTCTCGCGTGTTTGTTACATCCTCGGTGCTGGCCTTTTGCCATTCATACCGATCTGTAAACTCATAGTAAAAGAACGGCTTCTCGGCCCGGCGCGTTTCGTGAACGACATGGGCCACCAATTCTCGCATTTGTTCTGCCGTAAACTGGTTATTGCCTGCTTCGATTCGTTTTACCAACGGTCCGGCGATTGTCTTTGCAACATTATCCGGGGCAGGTTCAATCAGATCGAAAGCTCGCATGTCGTAGAGAATCAAACCAGTCGGTAGCGCCGCGCATTCGTGGATACCGGACATTTCGTGCGATTCTTCGCGGGTGTACTGGTCGAGTTTCAGGTCAACCTCGGAATTGAAACTCGATACGTGCCTGCGCCACCGCATGACAAAGACATTTTCATGGTGCGGATCGCCGCCCAGATAAGGTGCCCCAACCACATACGGTCCCTTATCCCAACGTGCGTAAATGAAGTTGAACGCCGCATCCCAGAACGGTACGGCGTCAGGATCGTAGCCAAGCTGCGAATCAGCAGCCTGGTCCGAGTCGATAAAAAGAAGCAAGTCGGCCTTTGCCTGTCTCGCTTCCATCACGGCGGCATTACGAGTCATCGGGATAGGCGTGTCCACATACGTGGCGATGTCTCGAATTACGCTGAAGTCTTCAATGCGAGGGTCGGCTTTGATTTTCTCGCAATTGTGCATTAACCATTTGCGCACGTCCGGGTGTTCGGAAGCCAAACCGCCGTTTCCACCATAAGGGTTCGTGGCGATTCGTAACTTCAGTTGCCGGTCTTTCATGTTTGGCCTTAGTGGGTCGATAGGTGATGGTGAGTAAAAAAATCGCCGTCACGGCGATGGGCCGTGGCGGCGATCCCGTCTTGCGCGCAAGCGA
>JAYELX010000415.1:0-11189 GCA_034717875.1 Chloroflexota bacterium
TTCGGCCCACCCAACTGTTCGGGCACCCCCCCTGACGGGACACGGCGATTTTGCTTCTCAACGGTCTTTAAGACCAAGATACGAACGATCTGCCGTGTCCTTTCATCCTTAATAATATACTAGATACGAAAATTTTTCTCAAAGGAGCAATTATGTGTCAAGCAACGATATATCTAGATGGGGAAGAAATTATGAAAGATGTAATTTCAGTGGAAGCCCTCCCCGAGGGAATCCGTTTATCCGCTTTTTTCGAGCAGCCGCGCCTTGTGCCGGCAACGATCCGCAAGATTGATCTGATGAAAAACAAGATCGTACTAGAGTCGTCGGAGAAACGGGAGGCAAGCAATGAATGAACAAGACAAACTGCGCGTATTGATCCCCCACTGGGTCGAGCACAACCAGGAGCATGCCGCCGAGTTTCGCCGCTGGTCTGAGCAAGCGGGTGACGCTACCGCAGACATACTAGGTGCTGCCGAAGCCATGATGAAAGTCAATGAAATGCTTATGTCCGCACTGGAAAAATTAGGTGGGGCACTCGAGGGTATTGATCATCACCACCACCATGGCGCGACTAATTAATTAATAAGCAAAACCATGGGATGGTTCAGATATGTGTGGATACACTTTTTTTCTTTGCCACACAGCGTGCGTCCATTTAGCTTGCCCACGTTAAAAACACATCAGCGCTGGTCGAGTTTTGCGAAGCACGCACAGCGCTCGACTGTGTCTGAGAGAAAATGTGTCGAGACCAAGCGATTTTAGCGGTAAAAGTGCTTTTGGAAACCCGCTCACTGGGTTTCGATACTCCCTTCGTTGCACTACAGGAACTCAACCGGCGTTCTCTCTACTTAGCTAGCAATGGCCAGTGTCCATTAATTTCCCTACGATTGTGAACTATCCCAACAAAATGAGCAATAAACGGATCCAAGAATTAGAAAAACAACTTACAGACCTAAAAAATCACTGGCCAACACATTCGGTGTCGGCTGCACTTCTGAAAGAGTTGGATGATTTAGAAGAGGAACTGGAATTAGGGCCTAGGGGTGAAAATGATGCCTAAAAAAACCGTTGTCGTAGATTATCAAGCTTGCGAACCGGAGCAATGTGAGCATGGCATCTGTCATGCTGCGCTGTTGTGCGAGAAGAAAGTTCTAACTCAAGAAGCAGCATACGAAATGCCCGATACCAAAGCATCCATGTGTTTGAGTTGTTCAGCATGTATTCAAGCTTGCCCCCAAAATGCTGTGCGTCTGATCTAAAACATAGTCGTTTTCAATCCATCCCTATACGTATCATCTCAAAATTCAGGGGATGAGTAGAGCGGTTTTCCCGCTTTGCGTCCCCGTAGGGGGATAACCGCCGCACTCCTCGGCAGGTATAGAAACCTACCCTACTCTTTCTTCCCGTTTTATTGAGATGCTATATCCCTACACAATCAAAAAACACCCCACCATGCCGTGTGCAACTCGGTTTTGAACCTGTTTTCACAAGTATTGGCCCGCAACGGATAGATCCGCCTTGGCCGAAGCCTATCGCGTCACTACCGCTATATTGGAACCTTTAATCAGTAGGTGTTGGCTCAAAACGTATGCGCTGCATCACGAACACAGCAGGGTATCTATTTTATACCACAAATCAACTAGGCTGAAAAGGTGTAGTCAACTCTTTGGGGTAAGTTTTAATCTTGGTAGTGACTATAACAGGTAACTGTCACCTCGATGTCATTTCTCTGGGGAAATTTTTAATCTTTATGGGTATACCCGATTGATCGTCCGCGGGAAAGGAATCGTCTCGCGGATATGATGGATACCGCACATCCAAGTCACAGTACGCTCGATACCCAATCCAAAACCGCTATGAGGAACACTGCCAAAGCGGCGCAATTCCAGGTACCATTTATATGCTTCCTCAGGTAGACCATGTTCATGGATGCGTTGAAGCAATAACTCGGGGTCTGAAATACGTTCGCTGCCGCCAATTATCTCACCATATCCTTCAGGGGCCAAAAGATCGACACTTTTACATATCTCGGGGCGGCCGGGCCACGGTTCCATGTAAAAGGCTTTGACTGCCGTGGGATATCCATACACAAAAACAGGTTTCTCGAAATGCTCGGTTAGCGCAGTTTCGTGGGGGGAGCCGAAATCATTACCCCATTCGAAAGCTAATAAATCTTTCTCTTCGGGGTCGTCAGTTTCTTCGCGAACCTTTGCCAGTAACTCAACAGCTTCATCGTAAGAAATGCGTGGGAAAGGAGGTTTGACCTTTTCGAGCATGGTTATATCGCGTTCCAAGGATGCCAATTCGGGGCCGCGCACATCGATCACCCGCTTGGCAATGTAGCTGGTAAATTGCTCCTCTATCTCCATCAACTCATCAAGGTCACAAAACGCGATCTCCGGCTCTACCATCCAAAACTCGGTTAAGTGACGGCGGGTTTTGGATTTTTCTGCCCGGAAGGTGGGGCCGAAACAATACACTTTTTGAAAAGCGAATATGTTGGCCTCATTATATAGCTGTCCCGTTTGAGCCAGGTATGCTGACCCTTCATCAAAATAGTCTGTTTCGAAAAGCGTAGTCGTCCCCTCCGCGGCCGCGGGAGTCAGTATGGGGGTATCCATATTGATATACCCGTGCGAGTCCAACCACTCTCTGATTGCGCTGATCACCGTGGCGCGAATGCGGAGAATGGCCCATTGACTCTGCATACGCAGCCATAGGTGCCTGTTCTCCAGGGCAAAATCGACACCGTGTTCTTTCAGGGCCATGGGATATTCATCATCGGCCAATTGGATCACCTTTAGATCAGTCACGCCTATCTCGTATCCGCCGGGAACGCCAGGAGCGCGGTCATCAGCACGCACAACCCCGGTTATCTCCAGCGATGATTCTTGCGTCAGGCGCACAATCTCTTCGAAAGTATCTTCCGGGAGATCGTTATGGAAGGCCACACATTGAGCGAAGCCATAACCATCACGGATCAACAAAAAAACGAGCTTGCCCTTGCGGGTACGATTATAAACCCAGCCCCTTATTTTAACTTCCTGACCGACAAAATCGGCTATATTTTCGATTCTAATATTCATAAATTATCCTTATAAATCCAATTTGATATGCAGTTCTTCGAGCTGCTCCTGCTCGGCGGGGGAAGGTGCGCCGGCCATGACGTCACGGGCTTTTTGATTCTTGGGAAATGCGATCACCTCACGGATATTGGGCTCATCGGCTAAAATCATACAAATGCGGTCAATGCCCGGTGCAATGCCGCCATGAGGCGGTGTGCCGTATTCGAATGCTTCGAGCATGTGCCCAAAACGCTGTTGGGCCACATCGGGGTCGAGGCCAATCAACTCGAATACTTTGGATTGCATTTCACGTTTATGGATACGTATCGAGCCGCCACCCACTTCATAACCGTTGAGTACCATGTCGTACTGTTGGCCGCGCGCTTTTCCGGGGTCTGTGTCCAATAAGGGAATATCCTCGGGCATTGGCGCAGTGAAAAGGTGATGGGAGGGGTCCCAACGTTGTTCGTTCTCGTTCCACATCACAAAGGGGAAATCAATTACCCAGCAAAATCCCAAAACGCTATTGTCGCGGATACCCAAACGGTCGCCCAACATTTCCCGCAGGTGTCCCAAGCTTTCGAAGACAACTTCAGGTTGAGCGGCGACAAAAAGCAGCAAATCGCCCGGCTCTGCTTCGCAGCGCTCGATGATGGCATCAACAATATCCTCGGGCAAGAATTTTGCAAATGAAGAACGCTGCTTTCCATCCGAAGTCAAAGCGATATAGGCTAAACCTTTGGCCCCATAAGTTCCAACGAAGTCTGTCAACTCGCCAATCTGCTTGCGGCTGTAATCACCCAACCCGCTCGCTTTGATGCCACGCACATGACCACCGTTGACAACAACGCTCTCGAAAACTCGGAAGCCGCACCCCTCAGCCAGATCTGAGATATCTTCTAATTCCATACCAAAACGAATATCAGGGTTGTCTTTGCCGAAGCGGTTCAAGACTTCATCATAAGTGAAACGCGGCCAGGGAGAAGTGAATAGACTTTTTTCCGGCACAATCTCGGCGACCAGTTTCGTCATCAAGTCCTCGATCAAGTCGATGACATCATCTCGCTCGACGAATGACATCTCCAAGTCCAATTGGGTGAACTCAGGTTGACGGTCACCGCGCTGATCTTCGTCACGGAAGCAACGCGCAATCTGAAAATATCGCTCCATTCCAGCAACCATCAATAATTGTTTGAGCTGCTGAGGCGATTGAGGTAATGCGTAAAACTCCCCAGGATGTACCCTTGATGGCACCAGATAATCACGTGCTCCCTCAGGGGTGGTCTTGAATAAAATTGGGGTTTCTATCTCCAAGAAATCGCGTTCATCCAGATAATCGCGGATAAATTTCACCACCTGATGGCGCAGTTCCAAGTTATGACGCATCCGTTCCCTACGCAAGTCCAAATAGCGATAACGCAGCCGAACCTGCTCGTCGATATCTGCTTCTTTGTTGATGTAGATGGGAGGCGTTTTAGCAGGATTGAGAATCTTGACCTGGCTAATTTCAACCTCGATCTCGCCAGTAGAAATATCCGTATTTATCATGTCTTTTGGTCGTTTGCAAACCAGTCCTTCTACCTGAATGACCCATTCGGGGCGGACTGGCTCCAGGGCCTGGTGCGCCTCAGGATGAAGGTCTGTATTCGTGACAATTTGCACCAATCCAAAGCGGTCGCGCAGATCGACGAAGGTCAAGCCACCATGATCGCGGCGGCGGTGGACCCATCCGGCTAGTTTGACAGTTTCTCCAGTGTGTTCGGCGTTGAGTTGGCCGCAGGTGTGCGTTTTATACATTTTGACCTCCGTGGTAATTGTTTGTTTGTAGATTTTCTCTACTCGGATTACCAATCCGAGTTACAAGTAGTTGAAAAAAGGTAAGTAATAAAGGTTTTTGCATAAGGTGACAGTCACCTATAAAATCAACGTGTACGCTGAATCATCTCGCTTAACCAGCGTGTTTTCCTCAATAAGACACCTTTGCAGGTGACTGTCACCTGGGTTCATCATTTACCATTTAGCCGCCACCGGATTAGCAATCCGAGTTACAGTACATAAAAAAAGCCCGTTGCTGGTAGCATCGGGCGATTTAGTTAGGAAAATCAGGTTCAACGAATTGCTAACCTACATCGCACCGACCGACAGATTTTATTATCGGTGGCATTAGTATCATTATCGTCGAAATTCAAAACGTAGGCACAATTCATAATTGTGCTGGATTATAGCATAAGATTTCTGAAGCATAGAGATGAATCCGGTTTTTTTATCAGTGCCGGTTGACCCACCAACGGTACAGGGTATATAAGGCCGGGTTGTAGACACGGTCCCAGGGGCCGGCGCAGCGGTATAGTTCACCGCCGAAGCCGCGCTTGAAACGATATACACCCCATAGCCCGTCGTGACGTTCGAGAAATTGGTCTTCCAGGGTATCGCGATCGGCGTCGGGCACGCCCCACAAGTCATATTGTGTGCAGCCTTTTGCCCGCGCCCAGCGCATCGCCTCCCATTGTAGGGGATAAGTTGGCATGCGGTTGCGCTCTTTGTTCGATGATGCTCCATAGAAGTACCAGGCGCGTGTCCCGGTTGCGAATACCATGATGGCCGCCAATGGCTCGCCCTGATATTCGGCGCAAAGCAATTGGCACTCACCGCGAGGGTGAAAGGTTTCATAAGCGCGGCGATAATAGGCCAGGCTATGGACTCCAAATTCGGCGCGTTTGGCAGTGACGGCGATTAGGCTGTGAAAGGTTTCTACAGCGTCCGTGGGTTGAACGATGATGTCTTTTCTTCCGGCAAGGCGGATGTTGTAACGGGTTTTGGATTTCATTCGGGCGAGGATTTCGTCTGCCTCGGGCTGGAGATTCACCACCAGGGTGCGGGGGGGTTGGATTTCGTGGGAGCTGAGTCTGAAGCCCGGGGGTGGCGATCCTGCCCCAAGGGAGTCTGTTTCTCCCTGCCACATATCGGGTTCCACCTTCAGGAATACGGTTTTTCGCTGCCGACAGAGTTTATCCACCTCGGGCCAGAAATCTCCCCAATTATTCCCCACTGGGCCTTTAGGGATGTAGGCCAACGTGAAGCCCATAGGCAGGCGGCGGAATAGTATTTGCGCGCCCACATTGTCGACGACGAGGCGGGCCGCATCCCAACCGAAAGCAGATTTCAAATCTCCCCAGGCTGAGGTTTGTAATATATGCACATTTGGGTGTTGACTCAGAAAGTCATCCCATTGGTTTTTGGTTAATTCAGTCATAGTTTTTTAGATCAGGGATGTTAGGTCGGGGGGCGGGGTGTCGCGCACGGATGCTCCGGGAATAAGCACGTCCAGGCGTTTGAGTATTGCCGCGGGCGCGCCCTCACGGGCTAGATGGATAAGCTCATCGACAGCATTTTGCAGAGCATCGCCCCCAAGAATGTCTTCATCGGAAAGAAGTAGAATGTCGGGATGTTGAGTGTCTTCGAGAGTGGCCCATTGGTCCCAAAGTTCCTCGCTGAGTTTTTCGCCGGGACGCACACCGGTAAAGGCGATTTCTATATCTTTGCCCGGCTCCAGCCCGGAGAGGCGAATGATGTCTTCGGCTAAGTCGATGATTTTTATTTGTGCGCCCATTTTGAGTACGAAGACCTCGCCCCCATGCTCCATTGCGCTGGCTTGCAAAACCAGGTGAACGGCTTCGGGGATAGTCATGAAAAAGCGTTCCATATCGGGATGGGTAACTGTCACTGGGCCGCCGTTGGCTATTTGTTTTTGGAAACGGGGAACAACGCTGCCGCGGCTGCCCAGCACGTTGCCAAATCGCACTGCTGAATATGCTTTTCCTGTACTTTGGGCCGCGTCCAGGACAAGTAGTTCGGCCAGGCGTTTGGTCGCGCCCATGACGCTGGTGGGGCGGATGGCTTTGTCTGTGGATACCATCACCAGCCGTTCCGTTCCATAGTTCAGGGCAACTTCGACCACGTTGCGGGTTCCAAGCACGTTGTTGGTGATGGCTTCTTCAATGTTCAATTCCATTAGGGGGACGTGTTTGTGGGCTGCGGTGTGGAATACAACCTGGGGGCGGGCATCATCGAAGACGGCGTTCAAACGGTCGCGGTCGCGGGTGTCGGCTATGATCGGGCGCAAGGCTTGCCCAGGGTAATTTTCTATCAGGTCGAGAAAGGTTTCGAATATGCTGTTCTCGCCATGTCCCATTAGTATCAATGATGAAGGACCCCAGCGAGCGATTTGGCGGCAAAGTTCGGTGCCAATAGAACCGCCCGCTCCTGTTACCAACACCCGACGACCAGCGATTATCGAACCGACGCGACGGTCATCACCAATGGCCGATGAGCGTCGCAGCAAGTCGTTGATGTTAACATCGCGCAAGCGGTTAACACTGACTTTGCCGCCGATCAACTCGTATATTCCGGGCATGGTGCGAAAGGCAACTTTTTCTTGACGACAAATATCCGCCAAACGTCGGATCACATCGCCGGGGGCTGTGGGGATGGCAATAACAACTTCCTGAATACGTTTGCTTTTGATCACACGAGATAAATCTGTCAATGTGCCGGCAACGGGTACGCCATGTATTTGACTCTTTTGTTTGGCTTCATCATCGTCTAAAAAACATACGGGGTTAAGGTTAAGTTGAGGGTTCTTTTGAATTTCACGTACGACCAATGCGCCTGCATCTCCAGCCCCTACGATAAGGGCGCGGTGTTTGATCCATTTCGGTCGACCATTGCTTGCAGCCGTCGATTTGTTTTCTGCAACCAAACGTGAAGCGAAACGGATGCCTCCGGTTAAGAACAGCGAAAGGAGCCAATCAATCACCAATACAGAACGCGGAAATCCAATGTAGGCAGGATATTGCGCCTGGATATATGTCATCACAATCATGCCGACCGAAAGCAATACGGACGCTGAGGTGACTGCGCTAATGATCAAACGCAGCTCGCGCGTGCTGGCGTAGGCCCATAAACGCCGGTACAAACCAAAGGCGTAGTACATGATTGGTTTAATAAGCACGGCAAGCACCGCCATGCGCAAGGCCTGAGGTAAGTAGTATACGAATAATCTCCCCAACTCGAAACGCAGGGCAAAGCTGCCCAGCACAGATGCAACGATGAGGAATACATCGCCAATCAGAAAAGTGCGGTTTCGAATGGGAACTCGCGCTATTAATGCTTTGATTTTGGATAAAATATTTTCTTTGGTCACGAATGCATCATCCAATCTACTGTCTGCGTCAACCCATCTATCAAGTTTGTGCGAGCTTGAAAATCTAAGTGTCTAGATGCCAACGAGGGGTCGCCCAATGAGCGATATATATCTCCGGGGCGCGGCGCGGCGAATTGTGTTTCAGGCGCGTTTAGCACTATTTCTCGCAGCGTTTTCAACAAATCCAGCAACGTGAGTTCACATCCTGAGCATATATTGAATATCGCGCCAGGGGCCTGGGGTGATTCGGATGCCGTAAGGTTAGCTCGGGCGACATCTCCAACAAAGACAAAGTCGCGGCTCTGGAGTCCATCTCCATAAACTGTCGGGGCTTTGCCATCCAGCAGAAGGCGAGCAAAGATAGGAATGGCAGCAGCATAATCTGAGTCTGGTGATTGACGCGGGCCGTAGACGTTGAAATAGCGCAATGCTGTGACGCCCATCTCTGATGTACGCGTGTATAGATCGGCGTAGATTTCGTTGATGCGTTTCGATGCTGCGTAGGGAGACAGGCACATGGTTTCGCCATTTTCTCGCAGAGGGTAATTTTGCGATTCGCCGTAGACAGCAGCACTGGATGCAAGCACAACCCGTTTTACGCCAGTTTTACGAGCAGTTTCCAGCAGATTCTCCGTGCCGCGCACATTTATGTCGAAGCAGGCTCCAGGTTTTTCGACTGAGAGGGGCACAGAAACAAAGGCTGCCTGATGAAAAATGAAATCCACACCCCGTACCGCTTGCTCCACTTCTTGAGGGCTGCGCAAATCTCCAGCAATGATTTCCACAGCGTCTTTCACTTCAGCGAGATTCTCCCATTTCCCTGTCGAGAAATTATCCAAGACTCTGACGCGATCACCGCGGGATAAAAGTTTTCGCACGATATGGGAGCCGATAAAACCAGCTCCGCCTGTTACCAAAGACGATTTCATTTATTGACCTTTCATTCCAAGTATAGTGGGCGGGGTACGCAGCATAATTAATATATCTAGCAACAGACTACGATGCTTAATGTAGTACAAATCATATTCTATTTTCATCATGGTTTCGTCGACGTTGGCTGCATAGCCATAATTAACTTGTGCCCAACCTGTAATGCCTGGTTTGACCAATAATCGCGCCCGGTAAAAGGGGATATTACGACAGAATTTTTCGACCAGGACCGGACGTTCGGCCCGCGGCCCTACCAGGCTCATATTGCCGCCTAAAACATTGATGAATTGAGGCAATTCATCAAGATGAGTTTTTCGTAGAATATTTCCCATAGACGTGACGCGGGTATCGCCTTCTTTGGCAAGTTTTGGTTTGCCATCTGATTCGGCGTCTTTTCGCATGGTGCGGAATTTGATGATTTTGTAAATACGTCCGCCCTTGCCCAACCGCTCTTGGGCATAAAAAATCGGCCTGCCTGTATCTATCAGCGTGCCTAGAGCAATAAATGGCAAGAAAAAGATTAATATCAAGACACCGACCAATCCTCCGATTATATCGATTAAACGCTTGAGGGCTTCGTAAAAGCCACTAACGCTAAATTCATCTACAAAAGAGCGTAATATCCAATCTGCTTCGAGTATTCGGATCGGCACGCGGTTGGCTAATTCTTCGTAGGCCACAGGCATTCTGGTGATCTCTACGCCGCGCTCCTGGGCATCAAGTATTATCTGGAAGGTGTGGCCCATCATTTCTCCGGTAATTGCCACAATAATGTCTGTAATAGATTCTTCTTCGACGACTTCTAGAAGCCGGTCACTGGCAGAGATGACGCTATGCCCCTCCACTTGGGCATCAATAAGTTCGGCGTCATCATCAATCAGGGCTACCAATTCGAAGGGTTTCGGGTCTAGCTGATTGAAAAGCCGCAGGATTGTCCGGCCTGCACGCCCAGCGCCAACTACCAAAACGCGGCGCATGAACTGAGGGGCCGTAAAAACACGAATATAGAGCAATCGCCAGACCAACGTCAATCCTGAGGCTGCAATCAAGAATACGGCCACGCCTCGGCGCGGGAGTGGATTTTCGGAGGCAAAATATACAATCAAATAAAGAGTGAACCCAATGATTGTGGCAGTTGCCACACCCCACAGCACCTGACGTTGATCCGCGGCGCGATGTACATCGTAGAGATTAATCATCAAGAACGGCCACATCAGAGGCAGCAAATAGAACCACGCATCTACTCGCACTGTGAAAAACGCTTGCGTAAGCCCAAACCATTCTTCCCCCCGGCCCCAAGCAAACAAGGCGATTAACAATGCGGTCACCCCAACAATGAAATCGCCAAGCAGCAGAAGTGTTCGACGTTCCCTAAGTCCCAAACGCCATAAAATAAATGCTTTTTTTTGATTAGCCATAGAAGTTATTCACTGTTGGTTGGTATCTTCTCAAAAAGTGGGTAAACTTTAACGCAGAGACGGGGAGATGCGGAGACGCAGAGAGACGCGGAGCGTCATATCCATGGCGACACCGCAGAGCGATGTCGCCAGGGGAACTTTTACGCAGAGCAATGTCGCCAGAGGAACTTTTACGCAAAGCGATGTCGCCAGGTTATTGTTCACTCGTTCCTACGCTCTGCGTGGGAACGCCTGGTGCTAACGCTCTGCGTGGGCGACGCGGAGCGTCATATCCATGGCGACACCGCAGAGCGATGTCGCCAGGTGCTGTCGCCAGGTATTGTTTAGAGTTTATCAAATAAATACTCGATCAGGCTGTATAAAAAAGCCGTGCCCCAAGAAAAGTGCATTGTTGCAATAGCCAATGGGACTCCAAACAACAGCGCGGGATCACGTTTTTTTGCGGCAGATTGAATTCCAGCGATCAGTAAGGCCGATGAATAAACAAGTGCTTCCACCAACAGGGCCCAACGTGCCAGAGGCAACCAGATCGATAGCGTTCCCAAGCCCAACCAGGTCAGCACAAATGCACCC
>JAYELX010000416.1:0-2188 GCA_034717875.1 Chloroflexota bacterium
GTTTGGGTCTGGCCATCGCCCGCCAATTGGTCACGCTCCACGAGGGAGATATTGCCGTCGAGAGTAAAGTCGGTCAGGGCACCACATTTACGATCCGATTGCCTTAGCTTCTCGATTTTCTGGGGTAGCTCAAGCCAATTAGAGTTTTTTGAAACAGCGGAGTTTCTTTGGTTTCCAGTAAAAGGGGGCGGCATTTTGGGAAACGACAATACTCAAGGGATCTCATTCCAGTGTGCGAATAAATCTCCAATCGATTGTTTTAGATAATTATAGCGAATGGCCTCACCGAAGACGCGCGCCACAGAGAGAATTTTCAACTTGGGGTGACGTTTCTCGTTTAGAATGGGGACTGTATCCGTGGTCACGATCTCAGTGATCTCCGGGATTTTGGCAAGCTTCTCCAACGCTCCCCGCACAAAAACGCCGTGAGTGCAAATTACCCGGATTCTTTTTATGCCGTGGTCAATGAGCTGCCTGGTAAGCTCGATGATGGTGCCGCCCGTGGCAATCTCGTCGTCGTATATTAAAGCTTGTCGATACCCTTGGACTTGCGCGCCGATGAAACCGTTGATGCGCACTTCCGTATCAGAAATTCGCTCCTTGTTGCCTACCGCGATTGGCAATCCGCCCAAATCCTTGGCAAAGCGAGTTGCTGATTTTGCCGCGCCCATATCTCCAGCGACCAAAACCATACCAGACAAATCCCCCTCCCGGAAGTAGCGTGTTAAAACCGGCCGGCTGCTGAGTGGATCGGTGGGCATAGGGAAAAAGCCATGTACCTGCGGCGAGTGCAGCATCATGGTCATGACGTGAGTTGCCCCGGCCGTGTGCAGCAGATCGGCTACCAACCGCGCCGTGATGGAGATGCGCGGGGCGTCCTTTTTATCGGAACGGGCAAAGGAGTAGTAAGGAATGATGGCGTGTATCTCCCTGGCAGAAGCCCCCTTGGCAATATCTATCATCATCAGCAGTTCCACCAAATGATCGTTCACGGGCGGGCTTAAGGATTGCACAATATAGACACCGCGAGAGCGCACGCTGGCGCCAAGTTGAATACTTAAATTGTCATTGCTGAAACGTTTGATATGGGTTTTGTCCAAGGGTACGTTTAAATGTTTAATAATATCGGTCGCTAGTTGTTTGTGAGAACTGCCGCTAAAAAACCGAACATCAGATTGGTCAAGTGTTTCCATAATTTCCTCTTATTCTTCCAGCCAGACCGGGTCGCTGCGAAATAATGCTATCATTTGTCGTTTCCTATGATCTGATTGCCACGAGGCTCGGATGCCCTGAAGAATCAAAATCCGGATCTGGTCTCGGGAGAATTCCAACACACGCTCGAGCGATTGGTATTCTTCCGCCAGTGAATTGTTAAACATTTGGGGGTCGTCGCTGTTGACGGTTACAATGATACCGCGCTCGAAATAACGGCGGATGGGATGCTGTGCCAGAGAATCCACCGAGCCTGTGCACACGTTCGAGATGGGACACATTTCCAAGGGAATGCCGTGTTCGGCGAGATAATCGAGCAAGGTCTCGTCCTCTTCGGCGTGGGTGCCGTGTCCAATCCGCTCCACGCCCAAACTCCGAATCGCGCCCCAAACGCTTTCTGCGCCGGCTGCTTCACCGGCATGTGCGGTAGTGTGCAAGCCAAAGGTGCGAGCGGTTTCAAAAACATCAGCGAATAATTCTGGGGGGTAGTCTTTCTCCGAACCCCCCAGCCCGATGCCGATCACGCCCAAATCCTTGACTTCATGCACCTCGGTCAGAGTTTTTGCAGACACATCTGGGCCAAAGTCCCGCACCACGTCGGGGACCAGGGCAATCTCCACATCCGCAACCCGCGACAGCCCCGCGCGGATCGCCTCAGTCAGCTTTTGTGTTTTCAAGCCGTGGCGAAAGAAATCTGGCGGCGAGAAGAAGACTTCTGCATAGCGGATATTCTGCTGGGCCAGATCGCGGGCCACTGCCGCGGCGATGAAAGTAAAATCTTCGTATTGGCGCAGGAACTGATTTTTCCACACCCAGGTATCGATGAAGTGATTGAAATCCGTATAGACAAAGCGATGTTTCAACGACTCGATAGTAGGTACTGATGGGTCACCCCCATACTTTTGGACCAGTTTCCATAAAGCATCATGCGGTATAGCTCCCTCTAGATGTAAATGAAGCTCTACTTTAGGAACCC
>JAYELX010000417.1:0-3803 GCA_034717875.1 Chloroflexota bacterium
TTTCCTTCCGCATGTGCCGATGGACATCCGCACTAACAGATTGGCGCGCGGGCATGGAGAAAGATAAAATTCGGCAAAAGTTGGGGATATCGAAAATACAATGGCGGGAAGTGAGTCAGAAGCTGAGGCGGCTGGCGGAGCGGAGCTAATCGAGCTAAAGTATTAGTGATCTAGAATTTTGCCTTTAACGACGACATTCCCCCTGTTAAAAAATATGCACGGCCGAGGCTTTGAACGAAATATGAACCAAATCGTTCTCTCGCAAAGCCATTTCATCCAAAGAACGCCGCGTGATCACACAGGTAAACTCCGTGGAATTCGCCCGGGTATCTTTGGACGAGATTTCCACAGCCACATAGACCAACGTGCCCAAATCTGTAATATCAACAATACGGCCCTGAAAACAATTGCGCGCACTGGAGTAAAACGCCTCTGTGGAGATGATTATATCTTCCGGGCGAATTGAGGCGCGTATTGTCCCTGTGCGTTCGGTCACAATGGCAAGATTCAGACCCCCAAATGCTAATGTCTTGCTGCCATTTTTGGATTTGCCTTTGATTTGACCCTGAAATATATTGCGTACACCCACAAAGCGGGCCACAAATTCGGAAGCAGGCCGTCGGAAGATGTCATCCGGTGTGCCTACTTGGATGACCCGTCCTTTGTTCACAACGGCGATTCGGTCTCCCAACGCCACGGCCTCTTCGAAGTTGTGCGTGACGTGTAATGTGGTAGTGCCAAGTTCCCGATGAATGTGGGTGAGTTCACGTTGCAATCCATCACGAGTTTCCGGGTCGAGTGCGCTCAAAGGCTCATCAAGAAGTAATAAACGCGGCTTGATGATCAAGGCCCGCGCCAATGCGATGCGCTGCTGTTCGCCGCCGCTCAATGTCTTTGGCATACGGTCGAGCAAGTGATCAATGCCCAACAAGCGACTCATTGTCGAAACTTGCTCATTAATATCTTGCTGTTCAACGCGACGCAATTTCAGCCCGAAAGCGATATTCGCAGCAACAGTCAGATGGGGAAAAAGTGCGTAATCCTGATAAACAAAACCAATAGCACGGCTCTCCGGTGGCATGTCGATAATATCTTCACCGTCTACAAAAATATGCCCCCCATGCGGTGCGTACAGCCCAGCTATTGTTTCCAACAGCACGGTCTTTCCTGATCCCGTGGGGCCAAGAATGACAAAGTACTCGCCGGCAGAGATATCAAGATCAATTTCACGCAAATGAAATTCGGCCAGGTCTACGCTTAGACCATCTAGTTGTATGTGTCCAGGTTTTGCCATCCTATTCATGCCTCTGTTTGCCTACTAATCGCAGCGATACGAACGTCACAAGACAGATCAGAATAATCAGCGTCGCAACTGGCCGAGCATACTTCAACCCATAGGATTCGAAACGCTCGAAGAGCAACACCGGCGCTACCATGGGATGATAGGCCAATATGACCACCGCGCCGAATTCGCTTAACCCCCGCGCCCACATCAAAACCATCCCGGTGAGGATGCTGCGCCAGGCCAGGGGAAAGGCAACCCGCCAGAAGGCCTCCCACGGGCTGGCCCCCAATGTGCGGGAGACTCGTTCCAAACGCTGATCGACAGCCTCAAAGCCTTCCCGGGCTGAATCGACCAAAAATGGCAGGCTGACAAACAGCATGGCGAGCACAATACCCGGAGCAGCCGACACGAATTTGATCCCCACCAGTCCAAACATTTTGCCCAGCACCGACCGGCGGCCAAATGTCACCAGCAGCGCAATGCCGGCAGCCGTGTGGGGGATGACAATGGGTATGTCGATGATGCCCTCGACCAGGTGCTTGCCTGGAAAATCGTTGCGTGCCAGCAGGTACGCCAGGGGCACGCCAAGCACAAATGCAAACAAGGTTGCAATAGCAGAACTATAAAATGTGAGCAGAATGGCTTTGCGAACTTCGGCATCCAGCATGGTTTGCCAAAGAAGGGCCAGACTTGAACCTGTGATCGTGCGCGTCAAAGGCCATACGATGAAAAGAACGAGCAAAGAGCCGAGTACGATAAATCCGGCTCTCATTTTGTTTGCGAAGAGTTTTTGTAAGGACATGGTTAAATAAGCCTGAGCAATTCTTCTTTCCCCATCTGTTTATCCCATTCAACAGAGATAAGAAAAGCCTGAATATCACGCGAAACATCTTCCTGCCAATTTAGTTTCTCAATTCGCTCTCGAACGAATCCACGCCAATTATCAGGAGTAAGCGCGGTTTCTTTCCATTCAGATTGAACAAGAGCCTGGTTGAGCAACTCTAAATTTGGTTCTGGCCATTCTGGTTGGGATAAATACCACCAAAGGTCGAAAAAGTCGCGTCCTTTTGGATAAGCGCGTTGCAATACAGCGTGTAACTTTCCCGCCAAAAGAGAAGCGCGGTCATGATGTTGGAGATTAATGGCAACGTGTCGACTTAGGAAAGTAGTAGCCAAAACTGCCCCCGCAGGCGGATTGGTGTCTATCTCTAACTTCACCGCCAACACTTCCGATTTATGTGCAGATAGCCCCAACTCATAAAGCAAGCCGCGAAAACGGACAAAGGCTTTATGCACAACGCGTTTATCGTTAACTTTGAAATCAATATTGTAGGCTTCTGCGCGAAAATCTTTCTCGATTTGGTGCAAATAAGCCCGAAAATCATAAGTTTCAGAGGCGCGTTCCAGCGCAAAATCAAGGTCTTCTGAATAGTGCGGAATTTCATAGAGAAATCGCAAAGCTGTTCCCCCGTGAAAGGCGAGACTTTGCATAGCACCTGCGCGTTGCAGACTTTGCAAAATGCGCGCTTGCAGATATTCGCGTACAAAATGTTGCGCGAGTAATGGCGTCTCAGCCTTAGAACAAAGTTTGATCAAATAAGCTTTCACAGCGCCTCATATTCCCGAGCTTCACTTTCAACAAGTTCTTTTATCACTACTGTAGCTCGATAGAGTTTGGGTTTACCAAAACGATTCGCAAATTCTTGCAAACGCGTTAAATCTAAATCTTCAAGATTTTGCAAACGCAGAGCTTCAATAAACTCAGGGGAGTCTCCATTTTTTCTTAAATAAATAAAATCAAGCAAAGCTTTTTCTGGATAGGCGATATAAGCAGATTGTCCCTCAATAATCAGGCGGTATTCCATACCAAAAAAATAGCGTGGATGGATATGTCGATAAGAAAATCTACCAAATTCGTTTTCCCACTCTCTTGGTCGCCCGGTTGTGACAGATGTGATTTGAGCAACATGTTCGGGAATCAAATTATAATAACGCAATGCCATTTCCAAACTAATATAAGAACCAGCCTCCAAGCGATTTGCGATAAGAAAGGGATGCGGTTCGATTTTTCGTTTTTCTTTTGGCAATACAAAAAGTCCCCGTCGAAGAGGGAAAATTTTTCCCACTTTTGTCCAATCGCTTAATCGTCTTTGGACCTGATAGGGAGAAGTTTCCCCTACAACTAAAAGTGGGGTTTCAAAGAGAGCTTCATCTTTAAGGGTGTCTAAAACCTGTAAATATCGCATAGAGCTATTTGTATAGTATCCGTTCACGCCCCCCTCAATCCCCCCAACCTTGGGGGGAGGTCTCCCCCAGAATTGGGGGCGGGGAGTGAACGCATAGAGCTATTATGCCATAATACGTAAGTATCTGCAACGCACTTGCCACCCGCCCCTCACTCACCCACCAACGCCTGCAACACTTCCGGCAGTGCGGTTTTGTCATCTGTCACCGGGGGAACGATGGGCGGCTGTCCTTGTTGTTCCATGATCGCCTGCCCCTCGGAACCTAGCAGGAA
>JAYELX010000417.1:3903-9424 GCA_034717875.1 Chloroflexota bacterium
CCCCTCACTCACCCACCAACGCCTGCAACACTTCCGGCAGTGCGGTTTTGTCATCTGTCACCGGGGGAACGATGGGCGGCTGTCCTTGTTGTTCCATGATCGCCTGCCCCTCGGAACCTAGCAGGAATTTCACGAACTCAAGGGCCAGTTCAGGGCTGGGGGCATCTTTGGGAATGGTGACGCCATACACAATCGGCTTACCTTTTTTGGTGACAGTTTCGCCCGGTTCTGCGCCGCTCAACTCCACCTCGGCCTGACTATAGAAGTCGGCATTAGAGACCATGCTGAGGTTGATCTCGTCTGGCAGCTCGATGAACTTGAGGCCATGCTGCACGGCCACCGAGCGATACTCGAAAGCATAATCCATATCGCCAGATTGCAGCAAAGCGATCAGTTCGACCGACTTGGGGCGCACATTCTCTTCCGGGCAGTTCTCGTCTAGTTTTCCGTACAAGCCGGGTTCCTCGTAGTACAACTCCGCCAACTGACAGACCATCAGGGTGCGGTAGCCGCACGGGTCGGCGTCGGGTTCGGAGTGACCGTAGACCACGTCGCCGCGGGTCAGCACCTCGTACCAATTATCGCTGTTGAACTCGTCGGCATATTTCGACTGATCCGTGAAGGCAATCACCATCGTGTTGCGCGCAAAGCGGATGTTCCAACCTGCAAAATCGGGGATCAACAACTCGTCGATCACCGTGTAATCGGCGGACATTACCAGATCGGCCAGACGGTCCAACTCGCTGACCTTGCGGGCGGTGGAGCGGCTGCCGGCGGCCTCGGTCTCGAATGCCACGTTGGGGTACTTAGCCTGAAAAGCCGTGGTCAGTTCATCTATCGGCACAGTCAAACTGCCGGCGTGAAAAATGATCAACTTGCCTTCCAAACCGGTCTGCTCTGCTGCGTTAGGTACACTATCGGGTGATGATGGGGTACATCCGGCTGCCAGAATCAGCATAAGTACAAATATCGACCAAAGTATTAATTTCTTTAACATAGTTCTTTTCTCCTTGTTTTCTCATAACGCGGCTCCCGCCGCCTGTCTGCCGATAGGCAGGTAACCAAACTTTTTTCCGCCATTGCGAACCGACGCTTTTCGGTGAAGCAATCTCATTCTCGTCAAGGAAAAGATTGCTTCACCGGTAGAGCTGCTTCGCAATGACAGGATGGTAAGGGTTCGCAATGACAGCACTGTGAATTTTCAGTTGACTTTCATTTCCGTGCCCGCTTCTTTCGGGTTATAGCCTCCCAAACCTTCCACTGCTTGACGAAACGCCGCCGTGTGAATGTGATCGAGGGGGGCTGCCAACAAAGAGCTTTGATAGTGCTCCGCGGGGATGACCAAATCGTAACGCTCTTCGAATAAAGGCACGAAATCTAAGTTGGACTTTTGAGCCGCGGCCACTACGGCTAAACCAACATCCGCTTGACTTGTTGCAACAGCCTCGGCAACCTGCAAATGTGTGTTCACGGTCCAATCGTAACCTTGAATCTGATCGGAGGGAATCCCCTGCTCCAGTAATTGCTGATCCAGCCACAAGCGCGTCCCCGATCCACGTTTTCGGTTGACAAAGTGAACTCCCGGCCGAGCCAAATCTTCCAGACTGCTGATGCCCAAGGGATTCCCAGATTTCACCAGCAGCCCTTGCTGCCGACGCGCCAGAGTCACCAAACGCATATCTTGGCCGGGGAAAATATGTCGCACATAAGAAAGGTTATATTCTCCACTTTGTGGGTCCAACAGATGACATCCGGCTATCTGGCACATCCCCTGACGGAGAGCGATCAACCCATCCAGGCTGCCAATCGGGAGAGCAAACATATCCGGCGTGGTCTCGTCCCGGCACATTGATTGCGCCAACAATTCCAGGGCCAAATCGTGGCTGCCCGACGCTATGACCGTCTCCCGGTGAGGATTCTGCGGCACGATGGTGAGATTGATTCGATAGGCGCGCGCTGTGGCCTGATAGTATTTCTCCACAAAGCCGCGCACAACGCGCCTAGATACCAACTCCACAAGCTCAACGCCTTCCAACTTTTTCAGGTGATAACGCACTTGGGCCGGGTGCATATCGAGTGACTTTCCCAACTGCGTCAGCGTTGCCGGGACAACCATCAACAAACGGATGATGGCTAATCTACGCGCGTCACTCAGCATTTTGGCAATCTCGAACGAATCAATTTCCTGGATTGTGTCCATTTTTATTGGCTTCCGAACAACTTCATTAAAATATCTTTTAACACTAAAATAAACCTTAACATTAAAATAACTTTTGTCAAGAGTAAAACAGTCTGGATTTACCAATTTGGACTAAATTAGAATACATTTTTGCTCTTTTTTACTTGCATCACTATCAAATTAAGGCTATACTGATAACATAAGATTTTACTCTCACACACTGTTTTTTCTCCACTTATTTCGTTAATAATGATAAATATAGAAGTAGCCATTTACGGTCAGCTTGCTCAAGTTTTCAACAAAAAATATGTGTCTCAATCACATATCGAGATTAAACTTGGAGCTAAGGTAAAGGATTTATACAGTTACCTCAGTATTTCTCCCGCTGACACAACCTACATTTTTATTAACGCTGTATTATGCGACGTACCGGGTTTAAATGCAGCCTACGATGAACCGCTTCACGACGGCGATCATGTGGGCATTTTTTCTACTGGTTATATGTGGCCTTATCAATATCGTGATGGTGCCCATATAACCGACCGGTTACGGGAAGCTCTAAAAAAGCATGGTGCCATGCACAATACTTATGATATAGAATAAGCAAGCGACGGTAAGCAAGAGTGACATATCTGAACGATTATTCCCACGGTTCTCACCTTAATGCCTAGTCCTAAAAGGAGGTTTACTATGGCAAAGATTCTTCGTATCAACATGACCGATCTCGAAGCAACATACGAAAGCGTGCCCGAAAAATGGGAGCGCTGGGCAGGGCGCGGGTTGACATCAGCAATCACCTGCGATGAGGTTGACCCCACCTGCCATCCACTTGGCCCTAACAACAAGTTAGCTATTGCGCCAGGCTGGGTAACCGGTACACCCGCTGCACCCAGCAGTGGACGCACTTCTTTTGGTGGCAAAAGTCCCCTGACCGGCGGCATCAAAGAGAGCAACTCGGGCGGTCTATCCGGCCAGAAGATTGCCAAACTTGGGTTGGCGGCCATCATCATCGAGGGCACGCCCAAAGATGGCAAATGGTACACGCTTGCGATCAATAAAGACGGCGTCGAATTTGAAGATGCTGCTGATTTTGTAGGCAAAGGTATGTACGAAATCGACGAGATAATGTGGGAGAAATACCCCAACAATCCCGCCGTTATCGGCATTGGGCCAGCCGGTGAGATGAAACTCTCCAATGCTGGCATTTCCGTCAACGACCCGGAGAACAAGCCTGGCCGCTACGCTGGACGCGGCGGATTAGGCGCAGTCATGGGCGGGCGTGGCGTCAAAGCCATTGTCGTCGATGATACTGACGGCCCCGGCGTGGAAATTGCTAACGAAGAACTCTTCACACAAGGGCGCAAAAAGCTCACCGCAGCCATTCAGGAGCACGCACTCACCAAAAAGGATGGCGGCCTGAATGCCTTCGGCACCGCGGTTTTGATGAATATCATCAACGAGGCGGGAGGCCTGCCCACCCGCAACTTCAGCGCCGGTCAATTCGAGGGCGCGGCCAAGATTTCGGGCGAAAGAATTGCCGAAGTGGTCGAAGAACGCGGCGGTGAAGGCATGACGGGGCACGGCTGTCACCCTGGCTGCATCATCCAATGCTCCAATATCTACCCCAACGAGGACGGCTCGGCGATGGTATCCTGCATTGAGTACGAGACCGCCTGGGCTTTGGGCGCTAACTGCGGCATCGACGATATCGAGTATATCGGCAAGATGACGCGCGAATGCAACGACATCGGCCTGGACACAATCGAGGCTGGCAACGCCATCGCCATAGCTATGGATGGCGGCTATCTGGAATTCGGCGACAAAGAAGGCGCACTACAGACCTTCGACGAGATCCGCAATGGTACACCGATTGGACGCATCTTTGGACAAGGCGTGGAAGCCACCGCCAAAGCCTTTGGCGTGCATCGCGTGCCAACGGTCAAGGGCCAATCCATGCCCGCTTACGAACCGCGCGCCATCAAAGGCATCGGCGTCACCTACGCCACCACCCCCATGGGCGCCGACCACACCTCGGGCTACACTATCGCCCCCGAGATCGCTGGCACAGGCGGCAAAGTGGATCCCCTGTCAAATGATGACAAGGCCAGTCTCTCGCTCACCTTCCAATCTGCCACAGCATTCTTCGACAGCAGCGGCTACTGCCTGTTCATTGCCTTCCCTGTTCTGGATATCGCTGAGGGCTGGGCTGGCATGGCCGAATCCGTAGCCGGTGTTACCGGAATGGATATTACTGGCGACGATGTACTTGCCGTAGGCAAGGAAGTCCTCAAAATGGAGCGTCTGTTCAATGAAAAAGCTGGCTTTACCCCCGCAGACGACCGCCTGCCAGAATTCATGCGCGACGAGGAACTACCTCCCCACAACGTGAAATGGACTATGGCCGACGAAGACCTGGACGAAGTTTACGCCTGGGTACACGAAGACTAACCTTAACCAATCATAAGATGACATGAGTGAGGAAGCGCGTTGCTCTGAGCAACGCGCTTCCTGGGTAAATAGTATTCAATAAGGGCGTTGTAAAAGCTAAAATATCCCAAAACCCAAGAATTTACGGGGAGGAGATGCTGTTTTTGGGGTATTTATTTTCTTGCAACTACCTAAGCTCTCATAATTTGATACCCATGATATCTATTCACCTTTACGGAAAACTGCGGCACTACGCTTCTGACAATAGCCCATCAGGACAAAGCGTTATCGAGATAGAAGAGATCGGGAACGAAACCCTGCAAACGCTGCTCGACCGCGTTGGCATTGATGCTGATGAGCTTTATACCATTTTTATCAATCACAAATTACTCACCTCACGCACAAAAGTGGCTCCCTTTCTAGGATATCAGCAAGTCTGCGATGAAAATTGTCAGAGCTGGGATTTACACATAGAAATCAAAGCCGGCGATCGGTTGGGGCTTTTTGGGCCGGATATGCCCGCACTAGTGATATAGGCAGAATGTCCAATGCGCAAGTCAACAACTTTCCTATGATAAAAGTAAACGTTATCGTCTTTGCAACTCTGCGCCGATACCTGCCCAATCTCGCTATCGGCGAAGAAAAAATCGTTGCAGTAGAAGCAGGCACAACCCTGGCAGAAATCAGAAACATGCTCAACCTACCCAAGGACGAAGTCAAGGTGATCATGCGCAACAACCTACAAGCTGAACCAGAAGATATCGCTGAAGATGGCGACCGGATTGCCTACATCCCTGCTGTTGCCGGCGGATGAATTATATCTACTGAAAACAGACCCAAAATTTTAGTAGAACGAGATAATAGCAGGCACATTGCACTTTGTAGCCTGGAACTGGAACCGTTCTGTGCGAAGCA
>JAYELX010000417.1:9524-11141 GCA_034717875.1 Chloroflexota bacterium
ACATCCCTGCTGTTGCCGGCGGATGAATTATATCTACTGAAAACAGACCCAAAATTTTAGTAGAACGAGATAATAGCAGGCACATTGCACTTTGTAGCCTGGAACTGGAACCGTTCTGTGCGAAGCATAAATAACAATCCTGCTAGAGCCGGTCTCCCGACCGTGCGACCGTGTGACCATGCGAGCGGGTGAACTCGGTCAGGAGACCGGTCACAGCGGCGGGAGTAGGTGACTTGGCAGTGCCTTGCACCTGCGAGTCGGTAAATTCAGGATGTTTTCTGGCGACTCAATGTGCAATGTATCAAGAGCAGATGGAATGCACATCTCTATTTTGAGCAAGTTCTCTACTTTCATCTTAGCTTGTTTGTTGCGGCAGGAGGCCGCTCTATGACCAAATTCCAACACAAACTCTGGGGATACGAACTCAGCTACCCCGACAACTGGACTCACAAAACCATCGAAGACTCAGACGGGTTTGCAGCCAACCCCGAAGCCCTGACCCCAAATTATGCCGGCCCCGATCTGGGACATTTGCTGGTGCGGGGTGAGTGGAACGGCAGCCGCCAGCCAATCGAAACCCTATGGGGGCAACACGTGGGAAAACTCGCAGTTATGCTGGGAGCTAAAAACATAGGTGCAGCCCCCTGGCAAATGGGTGGCGCATCCGGCTTCGAAGTAGAAATAGTGCTGCCCAAACGTTCCACTAAACGCCTGTGGGCGGGCATCCTTGCACGCGGAACCACCCTACTCCATTTTATGGTACTGCATCACAAAGAAGAACGCGACCGCTTCGAACCCCTCGCCACCCAAATAATTTCCAGCCTGCGCTTCATCGAACACGCCGACGACATCGCCACCAACCAGGCCGGGCTGCCGCTTCCGCCCAATTACACCCCCATCGATCCCAACAAAGCCCTTCCCGACATAACCGACCCCGAATACTGGCAAGCCTACGACGGAAACAGCGGCATCGGTGCGCTGCAAACCTTCTACCTGCGAGAAGCCCGCGTCCACGGCTGGGAAATCACAGAATATGTTCCATTTCCAAGTGAATCCGAGTTAGACTTTGCCCGCCTCAAGCTCCAAAAAGAAGGCCGCACCGCCACCCTGGGCATACTCCCCTCGGACGAAGAAATCCCCACCGCCAAAATCGCAATCAAATACGGGTGAGGTATACAGGTTACAAGTTACAGGTTACAGGTTACAAGTTACAAGTTACAAGTGGCAGGTGGCCGCATTCACTCTCGGCTCAAGCGCAGATGCACCGCCCGTTTCGTTTCCCCCGTCAAGCGAAAAGTCTCGGCCAGGCGCATCCCCGGCAGCCAGGCAATCTCATTCCCCACACAGACCAAAGGCCAAGCGGCCCGCGCCCTGCGGGGAATTTTCTCATTAATCATAAAATCTGATAATTTAATCTTATGATTACTTAACCCCATCGGGAAAAATCGATCCCCGGGGCGGCGGGCCCGGACTCGAAACTGAGCTGGCCCGCGCTGATGAAACGTAATCCAGGCCCGATAGGGATCAGCATTGATGCTGGCCTCAGCCCGAGCGGATTCCAAATCCCCCACCAATTCCACCCGCAACCGCCACCCACCCGGCAGCGTGACCGAACCG
>JAYELX010000418.1:0-2176 GCA_034717875.1 Chloroflexota bacterium
TAGCAGCAATTCCCGTTTTGACTAAAACCAGACTTCGGAAGTCTTCGGATGCCTTTTTGTTAGCGAAATATGTCGTTCGAGACTTCCGAAGTCTTGCCTCTTCTTCATAATATCGGGAATTGCTGATCACTTAGCTTTTTATCACCACCGAAAATTCTTAAAATTAAACGCCCGGTATTGATTCAATCAATACCGGGCGTCGATGGTTAAAAGCGAGACCTTGTTATTCTGCTTCGTTCAGGCCATTATCCATGACATAACCTGGTCTTAGGATTAAAGCTCCATTTCCATGTTTAGGAACGAACATTGTGCCAGAGTGCATTTGGTAGTCCATGTAGTAACTAAACGTATAGCTGCCGGCGATAAGGTCTACGCGATTCACGCCAGCATTGGCGGTCACGAGGTAATTTTCTGGTCCAATCAATGTCAAAATCAAAGGGAAAGAAGCATGATTGATGATCCTGTATTTGACGGGCTGAAGGCCGCCATACTCTCGCACGAGAGAGGTATACCACTCGCAGCCATGTAAAGTAAGCTCGGTGGTGCCATCTTTTGTGATAAAGATTTCACCAAACATCTCTGTGTCGCAAGCCTCATAGGTGTAATCGTAATTTCCCGAGAACAATTCGACCTTGTTTTTTCCAAGCTCAATATCGAACTCATAGTCATCATAGCCAGTGAAGGCAACTGCTACTGCCTCACTAAGATGGTTGTTGATGCGCATTTTCGTGGGGCGGTTTTCACAGGGGTAAACGACCAGCTTGAAATCATCTTCCAATTTTATGGCGCTATCCTTAAAGTCCCCACATACTACATAGAAAACCCAATAAGTGTCTTCGTCAAGCTCAATATCGTCTGATTCTCCATCTTCGAGGGTGATTTTTGCTGCAACGGCATCTTCTTCATCGTTCAGGAGATGTGGTTGTTTTACATACTTATCTGGGGTTTCACTGAGTTCATATTCATCCTTGATTACAAAGATGATATCGCCCTTGGTTTTATTGACAATTGTCAATACATGCTTTGGCGTTTTTGCAGCCTGAACGGTATTAAAAACCGCGATGGTAATCAACAAAACTCCAAGCAAAGAAAGTGAAATGGTCTTTCGCTTTTTCATGATTTTCTCCTTTCGAAAAATGTCAAATGGCTATTATGAGGCGTTTGTAGTCGGGTACGAAAGTGTTTGTTTGTGGGTATGGGTACACTCTCGTTCACCGCTAAAAACGCTTCACAGCTTACTTGAGTGGTGGGTAGATAGTAGGTGATGATCAAAGGTGATAATCACTTGTAAAGGTGTTTTGTGAAGAAAACACGATGGTTGAGCGACATGATGCATGGGGTAGGGCTAATTTATAAGTGATTGTCACCTTGTGCAAAAATCTTCATCACTTACCTTTTTACCACTACTCTTACCTGACATAACATTAGTTAGTAAAATCAAACTTCAAATATATTATACCAATAAACAGATTTGTGCCCAATAGAATATATCTATCTCGCTCCACCTGCTCCTGCGGTGTTATCACGTTCCACCTGCTCCTTTTATCTCGTTCCACCGCTCCTGCGGTGGAACGCCATGCCACTAACGCTTACGTTTCTCTCAGTTGACGCAGAGCGTCAGTCCCACAGCGACACCGCGGAGCGATGTCGCCAGATAAAGGTGGATTATCTCGTTCCACCTGCTCCTTATTATCTCGTTCCACCCGCTCCTGCGGTGGAACGCTATGCTCTATTGCTTGCGTTCCTCCCAGTTGACGCAGAGCGTCAGTCCCACAGTGACACCGCGGAGCGATGTCGCCAGATAAAGGTGGATTATCTCGTTCCATCCGCTCCTTTTATCTCGTTCCACCCGCTCCTGCGGTGGAACGCCATGCCACTAACGCTTACGTACCTCCTAGTTGAGGCAGAGCGTTAGTCCCACAGCGACACCGCGGAGCGATGTCGCTAGTAAAATACTGCGGAGCGATGTCGCTAGTAAAAAAACCGCGGAGCGATGTCGCTAGATATAATACCTCGGAGCGATGTCACCAGACAAAAATGACTCAATTTCCTGGTTGACTGACAAATCTTTTAGGGAGCGCTTTTCAAAACCTAGAAAATAGGTTATCTTTCTTTTTATTCACCAAAAACAAAAGGAAAGGTACTGATGAAAAACGCTCCCAACTTATACGATACC
>JAYELX010000419.1:0-2173 GCA_034717875.1 Chloroflexota bacterium
CCCGCTGGCTGCCGGAATGGAACGGACGCAGATTTTTCTTGCCATCCGAGCCGAATATGCCCTCGACGCGCAACGCTATTCAAAACACGCTCAGCCGCGCCCCGTTTCACAAGCGTTGGTGGATCAACGATCCCGATTGCCTGCTGGTTCGGCCTGATTCCGATCTGACCCTCGCCGAGGTGCAAAGTATGGCTACGGCCATCGCCCTGACCGGCGGCTCGATGCTGCTCTCCGACGACGTGCCAAATCTCCCGCCCGAACGCGTCCGCATTGTGCAGCAATTGTTGCCCCTGATCGGACAAAGCGGGCGCGTCATCGATTGGTTCGACGCCTCCGCCCCACGCCTTGTACGCCTGGATTTGGAGAACGCAACTGGGCAATGGCATTTGTTGGCAATTTTCAATTGGGATGATAAACCAACCGGGGAGCAGTTTTTACCCGTGGATCGATTCGACCTGCCCGAGGGGGATTATTTTGCCCGTGAATTTTGGAGCGGAAACGTAAACCGGGTTGATAGAGGCCTGCTGACCCTGAGGGGAATCCCGGCTCATGGGGTAAGCTTGTTTGCCCTCACGCCTTGCCCATCTCCTAGCGGCAGTTCGTCCACTCTCACCCCTAACCCCTCTCCTAGTGGCAGTTCGTCTCATCTTGCCTCTGATTCCCTCATCACTAACTCTTCTCCCAGCGGCAGCTCGTCCACTCTCACCCCTAACCCCTCTCCTAGTGGCAGTTCGTCTCATCTTGCCTCTGACTCCCTCACCCCTAACCCCTCTCCCGGGGGGAGAGGGGGACTATACTTGGGCAGCGATTTGCATATTTCTCAGGGGTTGGAAGTGATTCGGTGGACAGCAACCCACAATGAGGTGGATTTTATCCTTGAAAGACGCGGGGATGTTCGGGGGCAGGTTGATCTTCACCTGGTCTCGCCTCCCTCGGAAATCCTCATCCAGCAAAAATCTGTTAGCTGGGACAAGATCGGTTCTAATATCTATCGCATCGAAGTAAATTGCAACAACCGTGCGCATGTTCAGATAAAAACGAGGAGTCGACCATGAAGATTTTAGAATCCGGTATTGGCGAAATGCTCCAACCGGTGGATGTGAATGCGTTTCGTGAGTGGAATCGCGCCAAGCCCAAGGGGTTGGTGGATAAGCGTATGACCGAGGCCGAGGCGATAGACCGTTTTTTGAATGATGGTGATTATATCGGCACGGAGCTTTATGGGACGGTGCGTTGTCCGATGTCACTGGTCAATGAGATTGTCCGTCAAGGTAAGCGAGATTTGCGCGTGGCCGGACAGGGGGTTTATGAATTAGATGTTTTGCTGGGGGCCGGGCTGGTAAAGGCGTTGGATCATACTTATATTGGCATGGAGGTTCACGGCATCTCGAAATGCCTGCGTCGGGAAGTGGAGAGCGGGCGGGTCAAGTGTGTGGATTGGAACAACGCCGCGATTGCCTGGCGTTTCAAGGCCGCGGCCATGGGTGTGCCTTTTATTCCGGCGCGTTCTATGCTGGGAACGGACACACTTAAATATAGCGCGGCAAAAGTGGTCGAATGTCCCTTCACCGGCGACCCAATTGCGCTGCTGCCAGCCTTGATTTTGGATGTGGGCTTGATTCACGTTCATCGCGCCGATAAGTATGGCAACGCTCAAATTGACGGCATCAGCGGCTTTGCTGCCGAGCTGGCGCGTGCTTCCAAACGTTTGCTGATCAGCGCAGAGGAAATTGTGCCCACCGATGCGATTCGAAAGCAACCTGACCGCACGATTATCCCCTACTACCTGGTGGACGCTGTGGTTCATGCTCCTTTTGGTTCCCATCCGGGGGAGATGTGCTACGTTTACGAGCGCGATGAGCCCCAGATCAGGGAATGGGTGCAGTCATCCAAAACTGCGCAGGGCACGCAAGCGTATCTCGATAAGTATATCTACGAGGTAAGTGACCACCAAGAGTATTTTGAGAGGATTGGCGCAGAGCGGCTCCAAGAGCTTCGAGACATGGTTCCGGAGGTGTTCTGATGATTGAAAAAGAATATAATCCTACTGACCTCGATGGTGAAGGTCTCCTGACCGAACCCTCAGTCGCTCGGTCGGGAGACCATCGCTATCCATATAAGAGCGGTTCTTCTCGGACGCGGTCTAAACCAATATTTTGAGCAATTATGTTCT
>JAYELX010000420.1:0-2169 GCA_034717875.1 Chloroflexota bacterium
CAGTTCGTATCCTGCCGCTTGAAAGGCCTTCTTGACCACGCGCATATCCCGGTAGAAAACATCTTCCCAGGCTGATTTTCCAAAGCATCCTTTTACCAGTTCGGCTTCCACGCGGGCGATCAGGCCTGAGCGAGTCAGGTAACGCTCGTGCCACAGGATTTCAAGCAAGCATTTTCGCCGCGCCGTGACGATATCGCGCTCGACGGCATCATGCAAAATTATGTTTTGAGCTTTCAGGGGTAAATCCTTCATGAGTTGATTGTAGACGAGCAAACCAGATATGTCAATCAGGTTAAGGTGAAAAAAGCTATAGGCGTTCTCACCTTCGCAAGCCCCCACAACCGACACATGGTCCAATCGTTCAAAACACCAGGAACAGTGAGAGCCTCATATACCTCAGGGGCACACCCCTAGCGGAGCATCCTTGTAAAGGGTCAGACCCCCCGATTCAGACATACAGAATCCCAGAATCAAGGCGATAGGGAACAACGAAAGCCGATCCCCCCGGAACTGACTTCGGGCAAGCTCCAACCGCGGAAAGCACTGCGCGCTTTGTACTGATCGCTATATCTTGAGCCGCCTCGCCAGACGAACATCTCTCCTGAATCTGGGCCAATGGGGTTGTGATCGAGAGAGTAGGCATAGTATTCCGCATCGTACCAATCTGTCACCCACTCCGAGACATTGCCGGCCATGTCCATCGCTCTGTAGGGGCTAGTATCGCGCGGTTTACTGCCCACAGGCCAGGTTTTATCCTCCCCGCAACCATTACCGCTACCGCTATGATCTTTCATCACAGCATATTCACAAGTTGCTTCTTGGTTTCCCCACGGGTACGTTCGGCCATCGGTGCCCCGGGCTGCTTTCTCCCACTCTGCCTCTGTCGGCAACCGTGCCCCGGCCCACTCACAATAAGACTCGGCCATGTAGTGCTGCACGCCTACCACTGGCTGCGGGTCGCTGGCCAGATTAGTATCGTCGGCATGCCAGGACGGTTTACACACACCAGCCATCACACACTTCTGGTACTGGCCATTCGTCACCTCGTACTTATCGAACCAGAAGCTATCTAACTCCACGGTATGCACTGGCTGTTCGTCATCATTACCCTCGGTGCTACCCATCAGAAACTCCCCGGCTGGGACGTAGACCATCACAGCACCATCGGTTTGGCGCGTCTGAGTGTCTCCAAGTTCATGCGTGGGAATTACGGTTACTGTCTGCGTGGGCGGCGGCGATTCGGCTCGCGCGATCAGCCACCGTTCATCAAACAAGTTTTTCTGCCAACCTACGAACAAGTTTAGATTACTGAGTATCACTGTTTTTATCCCCACGTCGCCTCGAACCCCAGCATACATCTGCCACCACGGGTCGTCTAATGGATCAGCATCTAGTTCTATATATGCCTTAGCTGACACGGAAGGACCAACCACTCCATCGATCAATAAATCATAATCGGACTGTGCATAAACACTGGCGGCACAATGGGTGGACAGTTTAAGCAGGTCAACTTCAGGTTCGCCTTTATAGGATTCGTTGATAGTGGTGAATGTTTCATCGGAATATTCAAATCCTGTTATCACAGTTACATCTTGTGTCACGCTGGTATTCAGTTCAGCGGATATATTTCCATTCACCCCCACGTAGAAGACCATTTTTGGAGTCAAAAAAATAAGTAAGGGACCTACTGGAACAGGAATCGGTTCGAAGAAAATATAACCAATCTGCATTTTCTTATCGAAACCCATGCGTGCGACCTCGGTGTTTAGGCCGACATCTCCAATAATCTTCGTCGTATTGATATAAGTGAGTTCTTGTAGCTTAAATCCCCTTATCTTCAGATTGAAATCAAACTTGGGTTCAACGGTCAGCGAACCACTTACTTCAACACCATCACCCAACTCCTTATTTAATTTCAGATAGTAACCATCTCTAGCAAGAGGACGAGCCATTTTGGCGGCATTTCCAACCTGGTTTATAGCAACCAGTTCCAAATCTGTATCGCGAATATCGACATTTGTCAAAGGGATGGTTTCGCGTATCTCTCCCTGTTCGATGGCTTCTTCAAGCGAAGCTTGTTCGGTCTGAATTTCAACTTGACCATCAGATGAGTCGATCCGAATCACTTTTCGCAGTAGGCCATCGGGGGTGTGGCCACTTGGCGCAAAT
>JAYELX010000421.1:0-2166 GCA_034717875.1 Chloroflexota bacterium
GTCGGTGGTGAGGACGTAGTCGTCTTCGCTGGTTCAGAAAATAGTGAAGCTGCCATGAAGTGGACGGCCTTCCTGCTCAGTGAGGAATCACAGAAGATGATGGCTGAAGTAGGCGTGATCCCCACACTCTCCAGCCTGATCGGCGACCCGGCTATGCCGGAGTACTTCGACGTCTTCTTGACACAACTGGAAACTGCTCAAGCTCGTGTTCCGCACCCCAAATGGTCAGACATGGATGGTGCTATCAACAATGCTTTCCAGCGAATGCTGCGCGATGACCAAACAGTTCAAGAAGCCCTAAACCAAGCCGCTGAAGAAATCAACGTCCTGTTGAATCAATAGTAACGCACTTTCGGCCCTACCTCTTTATCGTTAGGGGTAGGGCCAAACCTTTTCCATAAAATCAGATCATGCGCGCACTCACAAAACGCAACCTAAATCGAATACTAACCGCTGCATTGTTTATCCTGCCCGGATTACTCCTCTTTGTCACCTTCTTGGTTGGACCAATGATTTACTCGTTTCGAATCAGTTTCTACGATTGGAGAATTGTCAACCCCAAACAGTCGGAGTGGGTTGGCTTGGCGAATTATGCCCGCGCCTTGAGCAATCCCATCTTTCGACGGGCGGTACTCAACACACTTGCTTATGCCCTGGTTACTGTTCCAGGGCAGATGATTGTTGGATTGATTGTGGCGATTTTGTTGAATCAAGAGATACGGAGCCGAGCTTTCTTTCGTGTTATTTACTACCTCCCCGTAATCACATCCTGGGTAATCGTCAGCCTGCTCTTCGAATATATGTTCAGCGGACAGGCTGGGTTAGTGAATTACATCCTGCGCGATATCTTGCATCTGATTCCCGAGAATATTCTATGGTTGGCCGATCCGGTTCTGACATTTGTACCCATACATTTGTTGGGAATCTGGAAAGGAGTAGGGTGGACAGCGATTATTTTCTTGGCTGGGTTGCAGGCTATTCCCAAGCATCTTTATGAAGCAGCAGAGGTTGATGGCGCAGGCCCAGTGGCCCGTTTTCTAAATATTACACTTCCCCTTATCCGCCCGACGATGGTGTTTCTGTTGGTCGTCTTGACCATTGGCGCATTGAACGCTTATATTTCCAACTTACTTATCACAAACGGTGGCGACCCATTAGACCTCACTCATTTTATTCTCACGCTCATGTACGAAGCCACCTTCAGTAAATTGGACTTTGGCTACGGTTCGGCCATAAGCTATCTTCTAACAATCATTGTTTTTGTCATCAGCGTTGTTCAAATTCGAATGTTACGCCAGCAAGTGGAGATGTAAAATGGGTCTCAAGAAACGACGCATACTTTCGAAGGTAATCATCTACACCCTGCTGTTGGCAGGTATAGCCATTGTGTTCATTCCGTTTTGGTATATGCTGATCACCTCGCTTAAACCACAAGCGTATATTTTCGAGATGCCGCCGCGCTTATGGCCCCAAGAAGTGACACTGAAGAACTATACTGCTGCCTTGGGAAAAGATATGTTTGGGCTGTACTTTTTAAACAGCCTAGTCGTTGCAGTTACCAGTACTGCATCAACGGTATTGATTTCATCTCTTCTTGCATACGCCTTCGCCCGTTTAAAGTTTCCAGGTCGCGAGTTATTATTTTATATCTTTTTACTAGGGATGATGATTCCACCGGTTATGTTGATTATTCCACAATTCATCATCGCTAAAACGCTAGGTTTACTCGATTCCCATCTGGGCTTGGTGATTGTCTACATTACAATGAATCTATCTATGCAGACATTCCTTTTGCGCGGATTTTTCGAGGGGATTCCTAAAGATTTGGAGGAGGCTGCTCTGATTGATGGCGCCAGCCAATGGACGATTTTCTGGCGAATTGTTTTACCTCTTTCTCGGCCGGGCTTGGCTGTAGTGACGATTTTTACTTTCCTTTATGCCTGGGATGAATTCCCCTGGGCACATGTCGCCATCAAAGAGACATCCCGACGGACTTTGCCAATCGCCATCGCCCTTTTTCAATCCCAGCACCTCACCGAATGGGGCCAAGTATTCGCCGCATCCATAGTCGCGCTAGTACCGGTAGTGCTGGTTTTCACCATCTTCCAACGCTACTTCATCCGGGGTATTTCCACGACTGGCCTAAAGGGGTAAATAGTGTTCTTC
>JAYELX010000422.1:0-11042 GCA_034717875.1 Chloroflexota bacterium
ATCATCAACCAACAAGATGCCGTATTTGTCACAAAGCGATCTAATTTTGGTCAACCAACCCTCGGGCGGGACAACGTATCCTCCCTCACCTTGGACTGCCTCCACAAAGATGGCGGCCACTTCCGTTGGATCGATTGTATGGGTAAACAGTGACTCTTCGATGAAGTCAACACAGGCTAAATTACATTCAGGATAAGTCAGGTTATAAGAGCAGCGATAACAATACCCATAAGGGACGTGGGTTATATCAGGTAAGAGCGGGCCAAACCCTTTATGATATTTGGGTTTGCTGGCAGTCAACGATACCGCGCCCATTGAGCGGCCATGGAAGGCCCCAAAAAATGCGATCATGTGTGAGCGCCCGGTATGATAGCGAGCAAGCTTCAGCGCGGCTTCTACCGCTTCGGCGCCTGAATTCCCTAGGAACACCTTTTTGGGGGAGTCTCCAGGTGCTAATTTTGCCAGACGCTCTGCCAAAGAAATATATTGTGGGTCATAAAAGTCAGCCCCGCAAATGTGGATCAGCTTTTCAGCTTGCTCCTTGATGGCATTGACGACTTTAGGGTGGCAGTGACCCGTGGAGCAAACAGCAATCCCCGAGGCAAAGTCCAGGTAGCGGTTTCCATCAACATCTTCTATAGTACACCCCTGCGCTTTTTTTACAACCAACGGGTAAACATGCGGCAGTGAACCGGATACAAATGCTTTATTCTTCGCAAGTTGTTTTTTGGCTTTAGGACCGGGAATACTTTCAACGATATGTGGTGTTTTTAGATTATTCATTGGAGTCCTTCGGGTCTACAGATTCAAACCTAACTGATCTAATTTCTCTTTGGTTGGAACGCCATTCTCATCCCAGCCGCGCAGCTGATAAAATTTGGTCAGCATTTCATCTAGCTCGACAACCTGGCCTTGCGCTGGCCCCTCGGGCATAGGCTCTTCCAGCATTCTCTTTGGGAGCGTGTCGTCAGCTTTGGTGAAGCCCGCTTTGGTCAGGAATAGTCGCTCCAGATTGTAGACACGTTCACCAGCTTCCATGATAGATGCCTCAGTGTAGCCAGCACCTGTGGCATAGTTCATGATTTTTGTGAGTCTTTCGGGCCATATCATGATTTCGGTGTTGAACATGTAGCGGATGGATAGAAAGACGCATAAACCAGCGGCATCGATTACAACAAAAGCATCTTCCCAGTGTTTTATCAGCTCTGGCTTGTTCTCGATTGTAATGGGATCAATCTTTTCCGGAACGCCAAACGCTTCAGCATAAGCCAGATCACCTGTCATGTGAGATGCGCCGATATTCGAGGTGGCGTAGAGCAAGCCCATGCCCTTGGCTCCCCGGGGATCATAGCCTGGGAATTCGAGCTTCTTGGCCGACATCGAGAATTCAGGATGGCCATATTTAGCTGCCATTCGGTAACTGCCTTCAGCTAATATATCGCCAAAGCCTTCCCGATTGGCTATTTTTATAAACGATTCAATCAAGGCGTCAGGGTCCCCAAAATGCAGCGGATAGCCAATATCCTCTTGGGGGATATAGCCTTTTTCGTACATTTCCATAGCCGCCGCCACCGTCATACCCGCCGTGATTGTGTCCAGCCCCATTTCGTTGCAGATATAGTTGGCCTTTGTTATCGCGGCCAAGTTGTCAATTCCGCACGCGCTCCCCACAGCGGAGATGGTTTCATACTCAGGCCCTTCGCCTTTTCCTCCGTATTTGGGATCATCCACTTCGGTGAGGCGACCACAGGCAATGGGACAGCGATAACAAGCCTTTGGACGAATCAGATATTTTTCTTTCAGAGCGACTCCGTCAATTTTAGCTACACCCTCGAACTGGCCGCTTTGAAAATTATGGGTGGGAAAGATGCCCATTTCGTTGGTCACCTGAGGGACGTAGGCTGTGCCGTACTCTCGCAAAGTTGAGCCTTTTTTGACATCCCCGCCGACTTCTCGCTGAATGGACAAACATAATTTCCGCATCTTTTCCGGTTCAGCTAAGGATGGCATTTTCGTGCCGCGCACAACCACCGCTTTCAGATTCTTGCTTCCCATAACCGCACCCACACCCGAACGGCCAGCGGCGCGATGTTTATCATTCATGATGCTTGCAAATTTCACCAACCGCTCCCCCGCTGGGCCAATACAAGCCACTTTGGCTTTTGGTTCAGTCTCTTCGAGAAGTCGATCTGTGGTTTCTGGCACTGGCATCCCCCACAATCGCTCTGCCGAACGGAGTTCCACTTGATCATCATTAATCCACAGATACACTGGTTTCTCAGATTTCCCTTCGAAGATAATTAAATCGTAGCCTGTACGTTTTAGCTCGGTTGGGAAAACACCCCCCGAATTCGAGTTCGCTAATGCGCCTGTAAGGGGCGATTTTGTAACCACCATATAGCGATTGCCCGTTGGCGCTGGGGTGCTGGTCAATGTGCCGGTTGCAAAGATCAATTTATTGTCTGGGGAGAGAGCATCCATCTTTGGATCAACTTCATCAAAAAGATACTTGATTGCCAACCCACGCCCCCCTATAAAATCTTTAGCAACTTGGGGGTCTAATTTCTCTTTCTTGATTTCTTGGTTGCTAAGGTTTACACGTAGAATCGTTCCATGCCAACTATGCATAAATTACTCCTTTGAAAATACAAACATTAGCTATCCGCCGGCCATTGATGGGAAAGCACAAAGCACATCGCTATCTTCGAGTTTTTGACCAGGTTTTGATGTTCGCCCATTGATTAGTATTACGCTGGCGGGGCCTATGGGTACATTCAGTTTTCTCAACACAGCTTCAAAAGTATCGCCATCTGTCACTTCGACAATACAATCATTGCCATTGATCTCAGACGAAAACAACTCTCTATACGTTGCTAATAGTCTCACAGTGACCTTCATCAAACCACTCTTTAAGACAACCTTCACTGTTATTGTAAATCATCAAGGCGAGGAGACCAGCGATAACTAAGCTTATATGACTTTCCAATTACCAAAGTTTCAGTTTCACGAATACCAGGTACTGAAGGAAAGCCGTTTGTTATCAAATCTACGAGGTGTGAAATATCATGGCAGAACACTTCGACGATAATATCGTAATTTCCCAGCACCATCACAAGATAGCTTACCTCTGGGAAGGCGACAATAGCTTTGGCGACTTTATCAATATTGCCAATATCTACAGAAACACCAATAATAGCAGGGGCTTCGAAGCCAAGTACAAATGGATCAACGATCGATACGGTATGAACGACACCTTTTTCGATGAGGGTTGCATAACGGCTTCGAATTGTCGATTCAGAAACCCCTGTATTTTTGGCTATTTTTGTAAAAGGCGTTCTTCCGTCTTCCTGTAAGAATTGAAGTATCTTGACATCTAGCTCATCCATAAGCGCACTTTACCTATCTGGAATTATTTCATAACAGTGGGGATATAAACACGTATGGCAATTTTCTCCTTAGGGGGATAACCTCCATACCGCTTTCCCGTTTTATCGAAAAGATACTTAATTTACACAAAATAAAAGAGTTAATTTGTTGATTCGCACCGTCCCCACTGCGAATTTCGTGATAATAACAGGATATTACCACGAAATTAGCGTTAAGTGAAGCCTTTATCACCGAAATCGTTGGAACCAACCGATCGAAAGAGACTAGCAGGGCAACCGCATTTATATTGGAAGGTAGCAGGTGGGCGCGGCTTCGCAGGCTATCCCGGGTGCTATTATTGCCGCGGCGCAGGCATCCACCCCGATTTCACCAGCGCCGTCGCCGCCACGACTCGCCTGGGGAAAACCTTCGAGCCAGACGCGCAGGTACACGCCCACTATAATGAACTTTACCTGGGGTTTACAAGAAAATGTACAAGCAGTTGCGGCCGCTCTATAAAAATATTTGTAAGCGTTCACATCCCTCAGAAAGTTGAACGCGAATTACGCGAATAGGTAGTGGTAAAAGGTAAGTGATGAATGTTTTTTCATAAGGTGACAGTCATTTATGAATGAGTCCTATACCCTGAATCACATTGCTTAACCAGCGTGTTTTTATAACAAAACACCTTTGCAAGTGACTGTCACCTCTGGTAATCACTTACTATCTAACCAGCAATTCCCGATATATATGAAGAAGAGGCAAGACTTCGGAAGTCTCGAACGACATATTTCGCTAACAAAAAGGCATTCGAAGACTTCCGAAGTCTGGTTTTAGTAAAACGTGAATTGCTACTATCTAACCACCTTCCGCGAATGTAGCTGATTTTCCCCTAAGGTGTGCAAAGCAGCGAAATCCCCGCAGGGGTAATCTTCGAGCAAATACAAAGAAATCGTATCTTCCAAAAATTTCGGGGCAGGGTTTATATACACACCAACTGGTTAGTGGATACAGAGCGGATTAGCGAGCTATCGAGTACTGTCGGTACAAAAAAGACCTGCGAAGTTTTCACAAATTCGCAGGTCTTGTGTTTATATTTAGGCCGCGTCCGAGAATAACTTCCAATTATTCGGGCAAAACTGTTCGGAAAACGATACGAAAAATACGAAGTTAATTTTGGATGCTTATTTAGGCCATAGCTTTCTTGGCTCTCTTTGTGGCTCGTCCGCGGATGTTGTGTTCGAGAATGTGTTTGCGGATGCGCAAGTTTTCTGGGGTGACTTCGAGAAACTCGTCATCGGCTAGATATTCGATGCACTCGTCCAGGCTCATATCTCGGCGATGTTCCAGGCGCACTTCAATGTCCCGGACGGAGTTGCGCATATTGGTGAGATGTTTGGATTTGCAGATATTAACTTCCAAATCATCGGGGCGTTGATTTTCACCCACAACCATACCGGCATAAACATCAAAGCCAGGCTCGATGAAAAGCGTACCCCGCTCTTCGGCGTTTTTCAGGCCAAAGGTGGTTGCGCTGCCGGTTTCCCAGGCAATCAGGGAGCCATGCGAGCGCACTGCAATCGGGCCAGCCATGGGGCCATAACCATGGAAAATAGTATTCATGATGCCAACACCGCGTGTGGCGGTTAAGAAATGATAGCGAAAACCTAAAATGCCTCTGGATGGAACAATAAAAACCAATCGCACCGATCCTGAGCTGGTTTCGATCATGCTCTCCATTTCGGCGCGGCGTTTGCCTAACATGTTTATCACAGCGCCGGACGTCTCTTTGCTAGTTTCTATATGAATTTCTTCATACGGTTCTTGCATTTCGCCATTTGGCCCGGTACGCAGAATCACTTCTGGGCGCGAGACTTGAAACTCGTAGCCCTCGCGGCGCATGGTTTCGATCAGGATGGCGAGATGTAATTCTCCGCGGCCGGAGACTATGAAAGTATCTGCGCTATCGGTTTCCTCGACACGTAAGGAAACATTGCTCTTTAGCTCGTTGAAGAGACGTTGACGCAGTTTGCGGGATGTACTCCAACGGCCCTCCTGTCCGGAAAAGGGCGAATTATTGACACTAAAGCTCATCCTGACGGTTGGTTCTTCCACTGTGATGGCGGGCAGGGCGATGGGGTTTTCTGCATCGGCCAAAGTTTCGCCAATGGCAACGCTATCTAGCCCGGCAATTGCGACGATATCACCGGCTTGTGCTTCGGTAATTTCTACGCGCTGCAATCCTTCTTGGGCATAAAGATAGGGCACTGTTTCAGGTAGATTTTCGCCGTTGGCAGTTATGTGGGTAATGGCTTGTCCCACTTTCATCGAACCACTGAAAATTCTACCCATGGCTATTCGGCCGCGGTAGTTATCATAATCCAGCGTTGTGACCAGCATTTGTAGCGGGGCGTCTATATCAACGGACGGCGCAGGGATTTCTTGTAAAATAGTGTCGAAAAGCGGCTGCAAATCAGGGCCCATCTCTGGGGTCAGACCAGCTCTTTGGGTTGTGGCAACAGTGTAAACCACGGGGAATTCGGCCTGTTCTTCGGTAGCACCCAATTCGATAAATAGATCAAAAGTCTCATTCAACACGCGGTTGGGATCGGCGTTCTTTCGGTCAAGTTTGTTGATTACAACAATGGCGCGGTGACCTAATTCCAGGGCCTTCTCGAGCACAAAGCGCGTTTGAGGGCGGGGCCCTTCGGCAGCATCTACCAACAAAAGCACGCCGTCGACCATATTGAGAACGCGCTCGACTTCACCGCCAAAATCGGCATGCCCTGGGGTATCGACAATATTAATTTTAACTTGTTGGCCATTTTCTGGGTCGGTGATACTTATAGATGTATTTTTCGCCAAAATGGTGATGCCGCGCTCGCGCTCTAGCTCATTTGAGTCGAGTACGCGCTCGACAACTTGTTGGTTGGCGCGGAAAACATGAGCCTGACGGAGCAGGCCGTCAACCAGGGTGGTTTTGCCATGATCAACGTGGGCGATAATGGCAATGTTACGGAGATCGGATCGAGTGACTTGCATAATGCCTCTAGTAATTATTCCCCGCTCCAACTCAAACGCTACATGGGGACCGAGGGTGTGGGGCGTGAACGGTTAATGCCTCTGAATGCCTTTAAATTTCAACAAAAAACCCCGACCCGTCAGGTCGGAGTTATGATTGCTGTCAAAGTGTATCAGATACTAGAGATTTGTGGAAGGGATTAAACGCATGAGGGAAATAGTAGGGCGGGATTCCATTCCCGCTGTACATTTTCTATTCAAGCTCCTATGAACGCTTACCTCTGTCATTTTCATTAGAAGCTGTCCGTAAATCACTTCATCCCAGGAACGCGCTTCCTTCAAGGAACCGCGTTCCTGAGTGTGTGGCATGCGGATGCACGCTGAGCGAGCGGGAGGGTGCAGCAAACCGGGGCTATACTTAAAATTGGAAATGGGTAAGTTGTTTTGTTCCCGTTCCTTAGCGCTAATTGACGCTCGACTTTGCAGATGCTACAATGCATTATTATGAAATCAGATCCTGCAAAAAATTCCGTCGCCGGGATTGTGCTTGCCGCTGGTGGGGCATCTCGTTTTGGGGAGCCGAAACAGCTATTGCTCTGGCACGGTCGGGCTTTGGTCTGGCATGTCGCTGATAAAGCCGTGGAGGCCGGTCTCTCGCCAGTCATTGTCGTGGGGGGGGATTATATGGAATCGCTGCGAAGTAGTTTGGCTGGGTTGGCTGTTTCTTTGATTCATAACCCGCACTGGAAACAGGGGCAGAGTACGTCCGTTCGGGCAGGGGTGGGTGCGGTTCCAGCCTCGGGGATGGGTGCCATGTTATTGTTGGCCGACCAGCCTCAAATCCCGGTCACGCTCATCCGCAAGTTGATGCAGATTCATGCCTCGGACGGTGCTCCTATCGTTGCGCCGCGGGTTCAGAATCAACGCGCTAATCCTGTTTTATTCGACCGAGTAGTGTTTGATGATTTGATGAAGCTTTCTGGCGATATCGGTGGGCGCAAATTATTCTCTAAATATAAGCCGGAATGGGTTACCTGGCATGATACCTCTATTTTACTGGATGTTGATACACGCGAAGATTATCGAGAATTGTTGGACTTGGATGAATGATGGTTTTATTCCCACTTGATGTAATTTCGTGTACAATGGTTAAAGGTCACAGGCGTCTAACCAACACGGATAGACGTAGCCGCCGAAGCAATTGGCTAAGTGTAGACTAGGAGTGATGGGATGGTAGATACTACGAAAAAAATTGTCATTGTCGAGGATGAGCCAGATACCGCTGAAATGTTTGCCGAGATGATGCGCTTGAATGGATATACTGTGCTAAAATCTTACGGAGGTGTTTCTGCCATCAAACTGGTGACTGATGAAAAACCCGATGCTGTGGTGTTGGATGTGATGATGCCTGATTTGTCTGGTTTGGACGTGTTGCGCCACTTACGGCAAGACGATGATTTGAAGAATATTCCGGTGATTGTGGCCTCCGCCAAGAGTTTGCCCTCGGATATTCAAGCAGGATTAGATGCCGGTGCGTCGATTTATTTGACTAAGCCTGTGACTTATCAGGAGTTTAGCCGAGCAGTCCAAGATGTCATCGATGTAGCTGCAAAGACTGAGGGCTATAAGCGAGAATAGTTTTTTTTTCGAGGAAGAGTAATGATGTCGGTTGTGCGGGCTTTTATTGCTGTCGATTTGCCTCTTGAGCTTCGGGAGCGTTTAGTACAAATTTCTGATGATTTGAACGAGCAGATGGGGACTGCTTCTGTTCGTTGGGTGCCTGCAGAAAAAATACACCTGACATTGAAATTTTTAGGGGATGTTTCTTTGAATAATCTGGATGTTTTGAAGGATATTCTCAGGGGGGAGGCCGTGGACCGAGAGCCGATGGTAATTAGTTTGGGCGGTGTGGGTGCTTTTCCAAAGACGCGCCACCCACGTGTGATTTGGGTGGGGGTTGAATCTCCCCCGGAACTAAAATCACTCCAACGAGGCATCGATAAGCAAACTGCACGCGTGGGGTACGCATTGAATCGACGACCTTTTTCGCCTCACATCACTTTAGGACGAGTTTCTCGGAACGCTTCTCCAGCTGAGGTGCGGGCTATTGGAAATGTTTTGAGTGATACTAAGGTAGGTTTTGTGGGCGTGGCCAAGATACAGGCTGTGCATATTTACCGCAGCGATTTACGGCCTGATGGTGCAGTTTATAGCCGTTTATGCACTGCCGAATTTGAGGGTTAAAGGTTGCAGGGCAGGTTTCTACGCTCTGCGTCCCCGAGGGGATACCTGCCGAGGGTGTTTTAGTTTATAGTTTATACATACGAGGTGTAATTGGATACTTTAGAACTTGCTCATACAATAGTCGATGCTTTAGACGAAAGGAAGGGGGAAGATATACTGGTTTTGGGGATTCGCGAAATTTCTTTGTTGGCTGATTATTTCGTTATAGCTTCAGGTACTAGTCCTCGGATGATAAAGGCTTTAATTGATGCTGCTCTCGAGGCTGTTAAGCAGAAGCACGGAATTCGCGCCCGCGCTGAGGGAGATTCCCGCGGTGGTTGGATTCTGGTTGATTATGGGAATGTGATTTTGCATCTATTTTCCCCCGAAAGACGAGATTATTATCGTCTAGAGGAGCTGTATAGCGACGGAGATGTGGTGCTGCATTTGCAATAAGTACGTATCTTCTCGATATTTCGGGGAAGCCCTCGAATTAATTCGAGGCTGGCTCACCACGCCAAAGGCGCGCACAGCGTGGGTGCACACCGTGTGCAAAATCCACCTGCGTGGATTGGATTGTCAATCGATTGCTCTCCACTTTTTGAGAATATACATAATTCCTCGGCTATTTAAAGTGGGGAAGATCAGTCGCACCATTCGAGTCTTCGCGAAGTATATTTTTTGAGTACCTGATTGAGTGTTAAAGAGCTTCACGCTGGTTTATTAACCAGAGTGAAGCTTTTTTATTAGGTTTGCAGTTAACTGTGAGTGAGTGATCAGATTGCAGGTTCCAGGAAGTTTATGCTTTGATAACGACGCGCTCCCCAGCCGACCGTTTTATCGGGAAGCTCGATAAGCCACCATAGGTCGTCGCCTATTTGAATTTCCTTGTGTACGGTAAAATTGTAGCCGCGTTTGATGCTACCAACAGTATTGCTTTGGTGGGTTGTTGGTCTGGATCTCAGTCGCAGGGCTGTGTAGCCTCTTCTGAGAAAACCTTTGTGTGTATGGCTGGATGCTGCGGGTTCTTCGGGCTTTTCTTCCCCGTTGCCTTCATCTTCATGATGATCGGGATCGGGTGCTTCTTCATTATCGGGGGTGGGTGCTTCTTCAGTATCTGGTTGTTCTTGCTCTCCCCAATTGGCAAAGGCGTAGAGTTCATCTAAGGTCATGTTGACTTTGTTTTTGTCGATGCCAGAGGAAGCGCCACCAAATTTATGGCCTTGTTTATTCTTGTCGGCGCTGTATTGCCACAACCAGAAATCAGTCCAGGGGCGGGGCTGCAATTGGGAGTGGGCGTTGTTCCATGGGTGGCTTAGATATTCTCCGTAGCGGGCAATCCACAGTTTGTAGTCTTTCGCCCAGGCCGGACTGCCAACGTTATCATTCCAGAACCAACCACGCGTATAGATAACGCTTTTGATATTTAGTTCATTTTCGACAACATCGACAAATTCTTTGATCTCTTTTTGGAATCGTGCTTTACTGACGTTGTGCGGATTGCGCTCGACATCGATGGCGGGAGGTAGATTCCATTTGACCGATTTTAGTAATTGACAGAAGTATTTGGCTTGTTTTGCGCCATCGAAATGGGGGTAGAAAAAGTAATAATACCCACAGGGTACGCGCTGGCTGAATTTTTCGGCATTCTCACGAAAACGTCTGTCCGTGTAGCTGGCTCCGTTATATTTGTCGGTGCCTCCGGCTTTTATGTACATAGCCAGAGTTCCGGCGTCCAGCATCTTTTTGGCATCAATTTCACCTTGCCATTTGGAAACATCGATAATGGGTTCGATCATGACTGCACCTCCAGTTGAACATTTTGGCTTTTATATGACTCCTCTGATGTAATTAGGATAGCAAATTTACTGGCTTGGGTCAATGGGTATTCAATCTCAAGTTTTGTTAAAATGTACCTTTGTACATGCCGCCGTCTACTGCAAGCATTGTTCCAGTAATGTACCCTGCCGCGGGGGAAAGCAAAAATACTGCCGCGTTGGCGAATTCTTCAGGGCTGGCCATGCGTCCCAAGGGGCTATTAGTAGCCTGTTTTTTGATTTCGTCTTCGACTGTGGTGTTGTTGGCCTCAGCGCGATAGCTCATCAATTCATAAACGCGCTCCGTTTTTGTCCATCCTGGCAAGATGGAATTGAAGCGGATACCCTCCGGGCCAAGCTCTAAGGCCAGGGTTTTTGTCAGCCCCACCGTGGCGGAACGGATGCTGTTGGAGAGCACCAGGTTTGGGATGGGTTGTTTGACAGAGTAAGATGTGAGTGTCAACACACTGGCGGCGTTAGATTTCCGCAAGTGAGGCAGTGCCGCTCGGATGAGGCGCATGTGGCTGAGAAAGGAGAGTTCCACGCTGCGCTGCCAGGTTGCATCATCAAAGGATTCGAATGCGCCTGCGGGTGGGCCACCTGCGTTGGTGACCA
>JAYELX010000423.1:0-2162 GCA_034717875.1 Chloroflexota bacterium
CGATGCGTGCCATCTGACCAGGGTCAAACTGCCAGCCGCTGACCACGGAGAAGGCCGTGGCTATGGCCATCTCCAACGCAGCCGACGACGAAAGCCCGGCCCCGATGGGCACATCGCTGCTCATAACCCCTTCCCATCCTTCGAGTTGGAAATCAGCCTCTTGGAGTGACCAGGCTACCCCGCGGACATATTCGTCCCAGCTTTCACCGTGAGCGATCGCTCCTAGAGAGAATACGGCGGGATTAGGGATATCTAGCGAATGGACGCGTACGCGACGGTCATCGCGACGCCGAAGCGCGATCCAAACCGCTCGGTCGATGGCCATGGGCAGCACGAATCCGTCGTTGTAGTCGGTGTGTTCGCCAATTAAATTAACCCGTCCCGGCGCGCGCACGATGGATTGAGGCGGTGCAGCGAAGCGTTTGTGAAATTCAGCACTAACGATTTTTTGTAGGGGCATACGATTTGTAATGCGTGTTCTGCTAAATACGTTATTTGTGCTTGCAATGACGTTGCGGCAATGCCCGCAACCTTTTGGCTGCCTATTTTCTCTCGTTCCTACGCTCCGCGTGGGAACCTTTAGCAATAACGCTCTGCGTTCTACCCAAGCGACGCGGAGCGTCAATCCCGCGGTGACACCGCAGAGCGATGTCACCAGACAGGAGTGCGAAATATAGGCTAAAGGTCTAAGACAATCTTTCATTTCAAGTAGAGCGCGGATTTGGCGGATCGGGCGGATTTTCGTGCCGCTGGCAAAAAACAGGAAAAATCCGCATAAATCCGCTATATTAGCGGCATCCGCGTTCTATTACTTAACAACATTTTAACGCCTATCTATACGAAGGTTTCCTGACCGTATGACCTTCGCTCAGCATACTCTCGCTCGCTTCGCTTTGCACACCTTGCTTTGCCACACGGTGTGCACCCATTGGTGTGCCTACGGCACGGTATTACGGTATTACGTGTATTCGCATGTGGGCTTATGGCGTTGACGTGACCGTGCCTGGTAAGCGAATCGAAAGTCACGGGGGAAGTTTTGCGCCTATTTCAACCCTGAATGTAAAAAACTTTGGATGAAGCGCCGCTGGAAGATCAAGAAGGTGATGAAGAGAGGGGCGGTCACCATCAGGGTTGCTGCGGTGAGCAGTGACCACTGGGCACCGATCTCGCCGAGTTGGGTGAAGCGTACCAGCCCGGCGGTCAGCGGGCGGCTTTTGTCGCTGTTGGTGATGATCAGCGGCCAGAGGAATTCGTTCCAGTGCCAGGTGGCGGAGGAGAGTCCAAAGGCAACCAGCGCCGGGACCGATGGGGGCAGGTACACGTTGAAGATCAGCTGCCACCACGAACATCCGTCGATGACGCCCGCATCCACTAGATCACGCGGCACATCCAAAAAGGCCTGCCGCATCAGAAATGTCCCGAAAGCCGATCCAAAATAAGGGATGGCAATCGCCAGCCGGGTGTCGAAAAGCCCCATCCATCGGATAGTGGCAAAATTGGGGGCCAGCAGCGCCGAGGTGGGAATCATCATTTGCAGCAGGATAAAGAAGAACAGCCAGCGTTTGCCGAAGAATTCGTAGTTGGCGAAAGCGAAACCGGTCAGTACAATCGTGACCAACTGCACCCCCAGGATGATGAGTACGATAACAATGGTGTTGATGTAATACTGCCCGAAGGGGGCCAGTGACCAGGCGTGCAGGTAATTCTCTGCGGTGAGGCTGGTGCTGAACCAGACGTCGCCGCGGCTCATGGCGTCGTTGGCCGGGCGGAAAGATGCAACCACGGCCCAAGCAACCGGAACAGACCACAAAACGGCCAGAAAGCCTGCCAGTAGATTGGTGATCCACTGGCCGAGACGTTTTAGAAATCGGCGGGAATTTGAAGTAGATGCTGTCATTTCAGGCCTCCTTACGCTCCGAGGTGATGAAATTGGTCACCGTGAAAGCCAGTAGCACAATCACAAAAATCACAGTGATGGCCGCAGATGTGCCAATATCTTGATATTCGAAGCGTTGCTGCCACAGCTCGAAGAGCAGCACAGTGCTGGATCGGCTGGGGCCGCCGGTGGTCAGTACGAAGATATGGTCTACAGTGCGGAAGGCGTCGATAAAGGCGATGATAGTGATGAATACTGTGGTGCGGCGCAGCAAGGGGAAGGTGAT